>NZ_JAIOUQ010000010.1 GCF_019931065.1 Methanobacterium spitsbergense
AAACAACCAAAGGACTAATCAACTACCTAGCACTCAAAATGCAAAAATGGACAACCAAACATGGAAAACATCAACAACACCCATTAACTTGACAGCCCCAGTAAAAGGTGAATCTATTTTTTTGTTGTGTTTTATTTAGTCTTTATATGGCAGATTGGATATGTATGGATTATAGTACAATAACTTTACAAACCCGAATAATAAATAAGAATAAATGACTAATTCTTTGTCAATTCAAAAAAAAAATACCAACCACTTGCAAATCGAGAAGGTAAAATATCTGCAAGTTTAATGTCTATTCTTTTCATTTTCGGTTAAATGGTAAAGCGACAAGTATATGCTTGAATTTTTAACAGATATTTTCTTGAAGTTCAATTTTGAAAAAAGATTAGTTATCCTTGTTTCTGTAAAAAATTGACAGTGACTACTACCATTTCCAATAACATACTTTGGTTTATTTAATAATTTTCTTATAAAATTATTATGCTTAAAAAGATAAAAAAATAAACGATTTCTAATTTCCCCTGGCCCAAAACCATTTGGAGTAGTTACAAAAAATTGCGAATTTTTACACATTACCTTTTTTATATTTAAAACTAAATTTAAAGGGTCTAAGACATGTTCAAATACTTCCGAAGCAATTACTATATCAGATGAGAATGAATAACCATTTTCTTCACTTAGACAAATATTTTTAATTTTATTTTTTTTGATTAAATTTGATAAATAAACAACATCACTTTTATCAACGTCAAACGCCACAATGTTGCATCGTAAGGAATTTTAAGGAATTGTAATACCACCTTTGCCACAACCCGCTTTTAGTATATTAAGTTCATCTAATTTTTTATTGTTAATAATTGAATATTTTCTTAGCTGAAATAATAAATTCTAATTTTTTTAGATATGATGGATTATAATCAAAGTTTGCATCATTTAAAAATTTTCTACATCAGAGTTCATATTTACCACTAATTATTTTAATGTTTATACTCAATTTCGTTTTTAATAAGGATTCTCCACAAAGGAAACATTAGATTGAGTTTGTTTTAAATACAAAACCTCAGATTCACCATTTGAATATATTAAATTAGATTCTTCAATTTGTGGATTTAAATAGGACATATTGTAATAATAATTACCATTAACATAAGCAATATTTTGTAGAATATTGGTAGATCCAAGATATAAGTAAGAGTTTTGAATCTGTGTTTGATTTGTTATTACTTTTTGATATGGCATCATCCCATAACTTCTTAGTATATGTTTCACATTAAAAAAATCGGCATAAACTCTTAATGAATTCTTTCTATTTAGGGAAAGCCATTCAGCGGAATTAATATCCTCTTCTTTATAAAATGTTGAATAAAAAGCAGCTTTATATTTAGTATCCTGATTAATTATAGATTTCTGGCTCAAAGCCAATGAAGAAGGTTGATCATTGAAAATTTCATAAACTAAACCAACGTTGAAAAAGAAAAATATTATTAAAAAAATGGACATTAAATGCAGAGATTTTTCTTTAGTAAAATATTTATTTAGCTTTTTAAATCGCGATATTAAATTTATGAGGAATATACCTCCAATTATTGAAAATGGTGCTAAAAATATCAATGAAAGTTGGTATAATCTATCTGTGTTTAATGCACTTGCTAAATAGGGTATAAAGAAACTGAGGATTAATACTACTAAGAAAAATAAAGATAATATTAAATATTCTTCCTTAAATTTTAATCTATGTTTTAAAGTATACAAAAATCCTATTACTATAAATAAAGGTATTAATAATTGTATATATTTACCTATTGTATGTAAAAATGATGGATTTAAACTGTTTATTAACCTTAAACTTTGTGATGAATTTTGATCAAAAAATTCTGTAAAAAATGTTTGATACATATTATTCCCAATATCTACAAAAGCAATAAATGAAGAAGAGCTAGAGATGTACATATACCAAGCTAAAGTAAAAATTGTAATAAATAAAAATAAAGTGAATGTTACTGTTTTAAATTTATAATCCGACTTATCCAACTTTTTATAAAGTGGTAAAATAATCAACATCGCTAATAAACCTAAAACGAAGAGATAAGATAATCCATAGTGCGATAAAATGATAGAAGCCCCAAATATAATGAATAGAATCGATATTTTACTGTTACTTAATTTATCCTCAATCATTAGAAGTAAAAAAAGTGTTAAGAACAATTCTGCTAGTCCTAACCGACCCAAATAAGCACTATAAAATTTAAAAAAAGCAACAAAAACAAAACATGACAAAAACGCTATTATCGCTGTTGATTGTTTTTTATAAACTATGTATAATCCTACAGGAATTAAGGAATAAAAAAAAGGAAATATTATTTTAAATATCCAAGTTATGTTTAAATTAATAATTTTTGAATAAATTGGAACTAACATCACAATACTCAAAACAGAATTCACATCCCCAAACGTCTGAAATGACCAAATTGAATTCAAATTTACCAAATTAGCAAAGTAATACTCGACATTAACATCATTACCTGTAATGTTACCCGATATAAGTTCAATACTATACACAACTGATAAGGCAATTGCAAATATCGTTAGAGGATAAAATTTTTGGTTTATTTTCCCAAGTGAAACTAAGATAACTATTAATCCAATTAACAATATTAAAACCACCAAAGCAATATTATTATCATAATAATTCACTAGATAGGTTCCTATAACCGCAATTAAAGGCAATAATATTATAAAAGATTCTCTAGGAAAGCTTTTTAATTCTATATAACACTTTTCAGAGAAGTTTTTGTCGATCATGTAACTTAGAATAGATAATGCAATTACAAGAAGATTTATTGAAATTATTAAATTAAAAGGGGAAAGTGGTTCATGAATGCCAACGATTGGATAGATGATATTTAAAAAGAATCCTAAAAACATTATTAGAGATAAACTCAATCCTACAGCATATAATAATGATTTAACACTACTAATATTATGTATTCTCAATACTCTTAACATTAAATAACCAGGTACAAAAGTAAGAAAAACAAATCCAAAAACCTGTCGCAACAAAGGAATATTTATCCCAATTGTATCCAATAAACTCAATCCAATAAAAGATAACTGAATACTAATTATAAGAGCTAAAAATTTACTAAATTTCCAATCATTCATTTTAAATGGATTGTTTATAAACATTTATTCTACCCTCAATTTATTATAAATTTGAATTAAATTGCCTGCAATTACATCCCAAGAAAGCTCTTTTCTCATTTTAATGTAACCATTGACACCCATTCTCTTCTGTAAATTTTCATCATCTAAAGTTTTAATTATAGCTTCAGCAAGTGCGATAGAATTTTTTGAGGGAACTATAAATCCGGTTTTACCATTTTCTACAACTTCGGGTATACTTCCTACATCAGTTGCAATTACCGGTTTTTTGAATGCATATGCAATAGGAATAATTCCAGTTTGTGTACCTTCAATATAAGGTAAAATTACTATTTTTGCTCTTTGGAAAAAAGAAGATACTTCTTCATCTTTTATAAACCTATTGTGGATTTCAAAATTCTCATGATTTTTGATGAGGTGATTATATTTATCAAAATTCCCAGATCCCGCTATTATTAACTTAATTTCAGGTTTCTGATTTAAAATATAATTTACAGATTCTATTAAATAATTCAAACCTTTGTAATCTATTATCCTACCAAAAAATAGTATTGTGTCTTTTTCTTCATCTATTTTGTCCTCTGAATAGTTCAAGAAAAAAGAATAATCACCGTGAGGGATACTGTAAACTTTTTTATTTGTTTTAATTAATTTTTTAGCATATTTTCCATGAACTAATAGACAATCAGAGAATTTAACATAAATTCGTTTAGCAAATTTCTGATCGATCATTCTTCCGCCAATATGAGGATTAACATCATGAATCATTGTAACAATTTTAAATTTTCTTAGATAAGGTAAAAATAATGCAGCCCATAAATGAATTTCATTAAAATGAATTATATCCGGATTTTCTCTATATACGCTCCTTATAAATTTTAATGGCCTAGTAAAAATCAAGGTATTAACAATAAAATTTTTAATTAAGTTACCCATCTTTAATTCTATTATTTTAACATGATTAATATCAAAGTTATTTTTATCTATTCCAATAGGGGCTATTACAACAACGTCCTCTCTTTTTGCTAAAGAGTTTGCAAGTTGTGAAACGTAATGCACCATTCCCCCTTTGGTATTTAAAGTTATAATCATGATCTTCATAATACAGCCTATTTCTTGGAATTGATAATTAAACTTTACTGAATTGTTCTAAATATAAATCAGCTATTTTTTCCCAATCATGATTTTGAACTGCAAAATTTCTTGCATTTTCCGAATGCCTTTTATTATCCGATTTTAAATAATTTATTATATCATTTGCTGCATATTCTGTATTTTCAACATTAATGGTAATACCACAATCAGCTGCATCAGTTATTAAACTTATATTAGGTATTTCTGAAACTATGCATTTTAAACCTGATGCCATGGCTTCTAGAAGAGTTAAAGGCTGGCCTTCATATTTAGAAGTCATTATATAATAATCAGAACAAGCATAAACATTTGGAGTATCCATATGATGTACCTGACCTAAAAATCGGACATTATTTAATTCTTCATCCTTAACCAGGGTCTTTGAATTTTTAAGTAGTTCTCCTGTTCCGGCCATTAATAATGTTAAATTATTAATTTTAGCCGACAATTTAGAGAATATTCTAATTAATTCAAGAGGCTGTTTATGTTCATTAAATCTACCTAAACTAAGAATTACAATATTATTTTCTGGAATTTTAAATTTGTTTCTTAAAAATTTTTTATTATTTTTTGGCCTAAATAAATGGGTGTTTACTCCATTTGGAATATATTTAATCTTATCTCCGTTTATATTGATTTTTACTAACTCACTTTTTACTGAGGGATCAATTACCGTAAACAGTATTTCATTATTAATTTTTTTTATACAATAACTATCTATGATTGATGAAAATAAATAATAAAAATGTAAATGCAAGGGATATATTCTTTTTTCTATTTTACCCTGAGAAGTAGAGTGAATTGTCACTAAACATTTCTTAAAAGGATTTTCTGTAATAAATAGAGGGTTGTGTAGCCATACTATATCATAATCATTTTTTTTATTTTTAAAATATTTACTTACCTTAAACCAAAAATATAAAAGACTTATTCGCCCATATTTACCTATATTTCCAATTTTAATATCTGGTCCTGTTGGTGAACATACATCACATTCTATACCTTTTTTTTTCATTTGTTCAACAATATTATATGCTACATTGGCTATTCCTGAACCATGAGGATAATATTCTGATGCACATACTAAAATCTTCATTATTTACTCCAATAATTGATTAAATTAATGTTTCATATAATTTTAATGTTTTTTTTACTGTGTTTTCCCAGGAAAACCCGTTAATAATTTTATATCTTCCATTTTTTCCAAATTTAAGTGATAGAGATTTATCGGATAATATTTTTATGATGCCTTCTGCTAATGCTTCAGGATCTTTTTTTGGAACCATTATTCCGCATTCATTTATTATATCTATGAGTTGTGGTAATTTTGTGCATACTACTGGTATTTCACATGACATTGCTTCTAATATTGTTCTTGGTACTCCTTCTTCTAAGCTAGGTAGTACAAATATGTCTGAATTTCTGTATAAATCTGGAATTTCAGAATTTGGAATAAATTTTTTTTGTGTTATTTTCCTGTTTAAACCTAAATGATTAATTTGTTTATTAATATTCTCTTTTAATGGACCGTCTCCTACCATTAATAGTTTTAGATCATCATATTCTTCAGATACGATTTTAAAAGCTTCAATTAAGTATTGGACACCTTTACCGTGAATATATCGTCCAACCCATAGTAATTGTTTATTTTTACTTTCTTGTTGTTTAGGAGTAAATAAGTTAGTATCAATACCGTTATGAATTACTTCTATTTTGTCTGGATTAACTCCTAAATTGATGATAGATGATTTCCCTTCCTCAGTATAAGTAATAACTTTGTCAGCAGATTGAAATGTCCATTTACCTATTGTAGGTAAATATATTTTCTGGAGTTTCATGGGAACAGTTTGGGATATTAAACCATGGTTTGTAATTACAAGTGGTGTAGATTTAAGTTTACGTATCAATGCACATTGATTTGTTGATAAAAAAAGGTGTGAATGGGCATGTATAATATCAAAATTATGCTTTTCTTGTATTAATTTAAAGAATAATCCTGGTAAAAGAGAATTGCCGGCTATTTTTATTCTGTTATTAAATTTAACTACTTGATAATTCTTATTTATATTTTTTACTGGATTGGAATTCTTAGAAGTGTATACTGTTACATCATGTCCATACTGTGCTTGACATCTTGACATTTCATGTGTATGAATTCCAAGTCCTCCAACAACATATGGGTATAAGTCACTGACTACACGTAATATTTTCACTAATTTTCACCTACATTCATATTATAAAAAGACATTACATTAATCATACTTATAAATGTATTTTAAGAGGTAGAAAATGAAAGCTTTAGTGACAGGATGTGCAGGGTTTATAGGATCACATTTAACTGAGAAACTTTTAGAACAAGATTATGATGTAATTGGAATTGATTGCTTTACTGATTATTATTCTAATGAATTAAAAAGATCTAATATTTCAAATTCATTGAAAAATAATAATTTCACTTTGATTGAAGAAGATATTACAACTTTAACCGAATTTCCAGATGTAGATTATATATTCCATTTAGCTGGACAGCCTGGAGTTCGTAAATCATGGGGACAAACCTTTGAAACGTATACCAAGGATAATATTTATGCTACTCAAAGATTATTAGAATTTTATAAAGATTTAGATATAATTAAATTTGTATATTCTTCTTCTTCTTCAGTATATGGTGATGTGGAACTTCCAATGTCTGAGGATAGGGTATTGAAACCTATTTCACCTTATGGAGTTACGAAACTTGCAGCAGAACATTTATCATATTTATATCAGAAAAATTATGATCTTCCAACTATCTCTTTAAGATATTTTTCGGTTTATGGTCCAAGACAAAGACCAGATATGGCAATAAATAAGTTTATCAAAGCAATTATTGAAGGAAAAGAGATACATATTTATGGTGATGGAACTCAAACACGGGATTTCACATTTATCAGTGATGTAGTAAATGCAAACATTATAGCTGCAAAAGGAGATATAATAGGTGATTTTTTTAACATTGGAGGTGGAAGTAACATTAGTGTAAATGATTTAATAGGTGAAATCGAGCAGATTACAGGTATCAAAGCCAAAATTAGATACGATTCAGAACAGAAAGGTGATGTTAAAGATACATTGTCTTATAAAAACAAGGCAGAAAATATTTTGGGTTGGAAATCAAGTGTTGGTATAGAAAAAGGATTAGAAATATATATAAAATGGTATTATGATTTTTTAGAAAATATCTAAGCAGTAATTCCTTCAAATATAAATTATTCTTTAGGTTTAAATCTTGCACCATATATTAAAAGCCTAATGGGGCGATATATGTAATATAAAGGATATAATATTTCAGGTAATTGTAATGTATCCCACTCTAATGAAGTTGGACTGAAAGCCCGCCATAAACAAAACTTTATCCCATTAATCCAGTTATCTCTTATCCTAAACTGGATTAAAGCTTCTTTTGCTAAGTTAATATCATGTTGTTCAAAGATTTGTTTAATAATATTTAATGATATATCTTTCACCGAATATTCATAGCTCAATCTTTCTAAAATATCTTGAGGTATTTTAATATTGAATAAATATTTAACTAAATACAAATTGATACACAATATTTTCTTAATTTCATACGTATTAGCTTTATCAAGCACATAAGGCCAATTAATATTTTGATTTTGAATAAATTGAGCTATATCAGATATCCATGATAAGCTTATCCAATTATGATTAGCACTATGTGTACAAAGTATAAGTAATAAATCTTCATTTGAGAACCTTAAAGTATTTCTTCGATTAATTTCTATGTTTTTAAGAGATTTTTGATCAATGAAATTATCCGAAATCCCTTGAAATCTCCAATGCATTTCTACCATAATTCCATTAATATCATTTATAAATTTATATTCACGTTGTGTATTTATATAATGGGACTCAGGTTTAGGATCATTTAGAAAATATAATGAATACTTATTAGACTTCATTAATTTTTTTGTTTTTAAAACATCTTTTTTAAAGATAAAAATATCCAGATCATTAAATTCTCTAAGTGCAAGATTTTCATAAGCCAAAAGAGCTAAAGAAGGCCCTTTATACGGAATGGCATCAATGCCATAAGCTTTCAAAAGTTCCAGTATCTTAATTAATTCCCCGGTCATCAATAGATTTTTACGAACATTAGCATTAAAATATTCTTTAAGTTCACATAAAACATTCTCAGGAACCATATCCGGACAAATTAAATTAATATTACGATATAAAAGGGGCTTTAATCTGTGCCTTGAAGCTAATTGAATAATATAATTCCAGTCCAAATCTTCACTAACCAGGGAAACTATTTTACTCATAGTTTCTGGATCAATCCATGTATTGGAACAGCAAATAAGAAGCTCATCTTCACTGCTAAGTTTCAAATTTTTATCATTTTCCATGAATTTATCCCCATAACAAAATCATTAAAAAGATTAGGTAATTTTAGATAGTTATTTATTAAAATTATATATATATAAATCAAATTGAGTTAGAACTGAATATAATTTAAAGGATATAAAAATGAATAAAAAACCGATTATAATAATTATTATTTTGTTTATTGTGACAATATCTGGTTGCACAACAAAGACAACAACTAATGGCACATTTGGAGAAAAAACCCTATCCCTTGATGCTATTAAAGTGTCAGATAATACCACTGGAAACTACAGCGAAAGCAATGACACACGTTATTATGTATCAGGATATATTAATAATGAAAACTCAATTGATGCCCTAAATGTAAAAATAAAGGTCTCTACTTATGATTCCCAAAATAATATTGTAGATGTTAATGATACACCATTTTTGGAGCCTAAAAATATTCCTGCAAATGGAAATTCCGTTTTTTATGCTCGTTTTTCTGACCCTGATAAAAAAATTGTCAGATTCAGTGTAGAAGTTATTGATGCTAAGTCAGATTATGGAATTTAAGATAATTACAATTTTAGGCCCTGTGCTTCATAAATATCCCAGAAATATCCTTTTTTATTTTTTAGTAGTTCTTCCCATGTTCCAGATTCTAAAATTTGGCCTTCATCGATTAAATAGATATAATCCGCATTTTTTATAGTGGATAACCTGTGTGCTATGATAAGAATGGTTATTTCACCATGTAAATCATCGATTGCCGTTAATATCTTTTTTTCATTATTTGTATCTAAGTTGCTGGTTGCTTCGTCTAATATGAGTAAATGGGGGTTTCTTAACAGTGCACGTGCCAGTGCCAACCGTTGCCTTTCACCACCTGATAATTTAACTCCACGATCACCTATAATCGTGTTTATGCCATCGGGGAGTTTTGAAACAAATTTATTTGCAGCGGCGTGTTTCAATGATTCGATAATATCTTCTTCTTTAGCTTCTGGTTGGGATAATAGTAGGTTGAATTTAATGGTTTCATTGAATAGGAATGTCTCTTGGGACACATATCCAATTTTACTTCTCCATTCATTTAAACATTTAGAAATAGAAATACCATCAATGGTTATTTTTCCTTCATTTGGTTGAATTAAACCCATTATTAGATCTGCAATTGTACTTTTGCCCGCACCTGACGATCCTACTATTGCTATACTTTTTCCAACAGGTATCTCAAGATTTAAATCTTTGATGAAAAATTGTTCTTCTTCCAGGTATGTAAAAGAGATATTTTCAAGTTTAATAACTTTGTTTAATTTTATTTGACAATTTTTATCATCCAATATATCACTATTCATTAAACACTGTTTTTCTAGATGTATAACATTGCCAAAGGCGGGTAACATATTTATGAAGTATTGGTAGCTGCGTTGTATAGTTGAAAATTGGGGAATCATCCTTACAAATAGATATATTAATAAAAATAATGTTGCTGTAGGTAATTTTATAATTTCTATTAAAAACAATACCAGAATTGCTAGAACAATCACTGTTCCAATATCAAATAATAATTTAACATCTGCATAGCTTTTGATAGTGTCTTGGTAGTTTTGTGCAACATTGTTAGTTTGATTAGAAAAAAGGCTAATATTTTCTTCTTGCATTCCAAAACTTTTTATGGTCTTCATACCATCTAAGTGCTGTATTATAGAGGAGTATAGATTTCTTGTAGCGGATGTAATATCTTCTCCACTAGATCTAGATTTTAAAGTTCTTCTCCGGAGTATTAATAAAATAGCTATCCCTACGATAAAAATTATACCTGTAATAATACCTGCAATTTTTAGGGCAAAAATTATGTAGACAATTAAAATCATTATACTGGCTATGAATGTTAAAAATTGACCTGTTCCCATGCTAATTCTTTCTATCTCATTGGTAATAGCATGGGCAAAGTTTGAAGATTTCATTTTTGTGAAGAATAGCCAATTTGAATTGGTAATAGCATTATAAAGGCGTTTACGTAATTTAGCAGCAAATTGGTACTGTATCTTTGAAGTCCTTAGTGTCTGTAATCGCGATAATATGGCAATGAAGCTAATCACTAAAACATAAATCAACAGAACAACTAACAAAGTAGGTTGCAAACCTATAGTTGTGAAAAAAGCCGATGTAATTCCTGCGATCTGGCCTAGTGATCCCTGTCCAACATCTAATCCAACTAATTGTAATAGAGGAACTAATAAAAGTAAACTAATTCCTTCACTTAGACTTATTACAACCATTAAAACCAATGCAATAGCTACTTTTTTTTGCATTAATTCGTTAAGAGTTTTTGTATATTGGCCTAAGAGACTTTCTTTAAAATTAATGATGATTTTTAGAACCATAAATATCTATATTCCCCTAATAAAAATTATTATTTCGCCCAATTAAAACAATATTATTCAATATTCTGATTCTAATATTGGTTTATATTCCTTTTCAGATTCTCCTAATACAATTTGATCATCTATTTCTAACCAAGCGTGAGCTTCAAATTCTTCTTCTTTTATAACACCTATTTTAAGTTTGGAAGGATGATTATATCTTGAAAGTATTATTTGCCCAGTTATTGCTTGAGTAAGGCAAGTTGCCTTTGGAACATATGGAGAAACAACCCGTACAGACCATATAATATCTTCAATAGTTATTGAATCTTTTTGTTTGTGATTTGGTCTTGAAATTCTTTTTGATATCTTTTTAACCTTTGAAAATGAAAATAAAGAAAGTGATAAACGAATGAAACTTATCAAAATCAGACACTTAATAAATAAACTTTTCCTTGATGATGAAAGTTTGAAAAAACTATCAATTTTACTCATTAATCTTAACCAGCCCGTTATCTAAAAGTTCTTTTATTAATTCAAAAATGTCACATTTACATTGGTTTTTATCTACATCGTATTCATCCCAGATTATTTCTACAATGTCGTTTACTACTCTCGGTTTTTGAATTAAGTTCCAAATTTTAGCCCCAATAGGATCCAAGCCATAATATACACCATCATTCATATTTAATATGGCTGCTTCTCCATCTAGATCGCATGAAACCACATCATCTGCCACCACCAAAGTTGAATCTATTGATATTTTTGTCATATTTTCACAAGTTAATTTATTTACCTAATAAGTATAGAATGTTTATGATATTATTATATAATAAGATTTTATTTTTATCTATTAAAAATTAATTTGTGATTTTCATCACATTTGTCGAAGATTTCAGAGAAAAACTTTATATTGCATCACATTTAAGTATATTCTATGTGAAAATTCACACGATCATGTTTGGAAATCATGTGATTTTTTGTGAAAAAATTTTTGTTTAAAAATTATTCTAGAAAAATAAAATAGGGGGAAATAGAAATAAAAATTTACAAACAATTATTGATGTTTGTTTTAGTATTTGCATTTGTATTCACTATTTGTGGAGCAGCCACAGCTGCAACACCACACACAGTTACAACGATCAATTCTCATAACGATAATTTAACAGTTTCAACATTACAAGCAAATTCAAAAAAAGCATCAAAAGCTAAAAATACTAGTCCAATAGCTGATCCTATAATTACTGGAACAGTAACAATAAATGAATATGGACATATACGGGCTTTAAAAGGTGCTACTGTTACTGTTAATTCAACTGCAAGTAACAGTAAAGTCCTAGGAACCACTAAAACAGATCAAAACGGTTATTATTCTATAAACTTTTACAGCACAGATCCACAATACAGGGTAACAGCCAGTTACATAGGATGTAATAATATAACCAAGACAGTAACGGTAAGCCAAGGACCTAATTACCCAACTGACCCTAATTATTATGGTACATCAAACATTGAATTAACCCCTAAGACTGCAACCTTAACTGGAACTGGAAGTGGTAGAAATATATACATCCAGGGAGGAAATAAACTCGGTTTTGCAGGAATAATAAATGTTAGGGTTGATGGCACTACATATCAGGCGTATTGTATTGACTTATTTACACCTATTAGTATAGGTGATACTTTACTGGTTAATGGACCTCTCCCCGGAACAGCCGGAGATCTACCAAGCGAAGTGGACTGGGGTAAAGTTACATACGTGTTAAACAACTACAATCCATCCAGCAACGATGAAGCCGCAGCAATACAGTGTGCCATCTGGTACTTCACTTCTGTACATTACGGCCCATATGGCGGCCCTAACCCTGTAACTGGTTACTATCAATTCATGACTGCACCTAATGATGGAAGAATAGATGGAGCCTATGGTTCAACAACAGTTAGAACAAGAGCATGGGAAATCATTAATGCCGCAGTATCAGTAAAATATCCTAACAGCATCACATTATCCCCAGAAACAACCAAAATATCCAACGGGCAATCCGCCACTGTAACTGCCACAGTAAAAGACCATGATGGAAACCCATTACAAGGTATTACAGTCAACTTCCAAAAAGATAAAGGAACATTAAGTCAAACTTCAGGAATTACAAACGCCCTTGGCCAAGTTTCAGTAACTTTATCAAGTATTCCAAATTTTAGCAGTGCCATTGTCACAGCATATGTAAGTGGAAATTACGGTAACCTCTTATACGACAATCAATACACAACCAGAAAACAAAACCTTGCAGCCAGAAATCTTCTACCGTTAACTCTCTCAGATATTAGCGTAATAAATACAGATGTAACAGCTAATGTTGCATTATCACAAACCGCTAATTCACCTGTGAATGTGGGTGATACTGTTACCTACAGGGTTACTGCAACCAATAACGGACCTAATGCTGCTACGGGCATTATGATAACTGATATATTGCCTGCAGGTTTAACTGGATTTACAGTTACGCCATCCGTAGGAACATATTATAACAATGTTTGGGTTATTCCAAGCCTTGCAAATGGAGCTACAGCCACATTAACCATAACTGGAACTGCCACAGCAAGCATGGCCGGAACAACCACAATTAACACAGCTACAGAAACAGCTCAAGACCAATATATATCACAATTGCCAACTACAACAGCCAGTGTACACGTAAACCAAGCTGGATTAACCATCACCAACACTGGAACAACACCAGTAAACGTAGGTGACACAGGAACCTTCACAATAACCATAAACAACAACGGACCAGACGCAGCCACCAACATAAAAATAAACGATATAATACCAAACGGATTCACAGCCAACACCCATGGAATAGGAACATACGACGGAACCACATGGACCATCACCAGCCTAGCAAGCGGAGCAACCGCAACACTAACATTCACAAAAACAAACATACCAGCCAGCATGGCCGGAACAACCACAACCAACACCGCAACCGCAACATGGAACGAATACCCCAAAACCGTCACAATACCAAACAGCAACATACACGTCAAACAAGCCAATGTAGCACTAAGCCAAACAGTTAACACACCAGTAAACGTAGGAGACACCGTCAACTACATAATCACAGCACTAAACAACGGACCAGACACCGCCACAAACATAAATATTAACGATATTATACCTGCAGGACTAATAGGTGCAATAATAACACCATCTGCAGGAACTACCTACAGTAATGGCATATGGAATATACCAAGCCTTGCATACCTCGCAAGTGCAACATTAAACATAAGCGGAACAGCCGGAAGCACAATGGCCGGAACAACCACAACCAACACCGCAACAAGAACAAGTCAAACAGAATATAACAACCAACCAACAGCAACAGCAGCAAATGTTTATACTAAAAAAGCAGATATTAAGATAACTAATTATACTGCAAATGGGATAACAACATGGAGCTGTTATAACACCCCTGCTTTGGTTAGTGATGTTGTGAACTATGGACCTGATGATGCTACTGGCGTTATAGCCCAGTACATATTACCATCAGGAGTTAAATTTATCAGCGCAGACACCCGAGGAGTTGGAACATACACCTACGCATACAACACCGCAACAGGAATCGGAACCATAACATGGACTATAGGCTACATGCCAAACGGAGGATTTGGAACAATAGACGTTTTCGCTTTAATCAATAAAACAGGCCAACTAACAACCACTGCAAAAGTAACACATTCAGATCAATACGATCCTACACCAAATCCTTCCAAAAATTATATTTTAACTGTTCCTACATCTGCAGATATAGCATTAACACAAACTAGCAGCAATAACAACCCAAACACAGGAGACGAAATAACATTAACCGTTAATGTCACCAATAACGGACCAGACAACGCAGCAGGAGTAGTAATAACAGACACCCTCCCTACAGGACTCGAAATAAACTTACAAAAAACCAACACACATGGAATTGGAACACTCACATACGACCCTACAACTAGACTCCTAACATGGACCATAGGCCAAATGAACTACGGAACATTACCTGCAATATTAGACATTGTAGCAACAGTAACAACCACAGACCCAATTATAAACAATGCAATCAGGAACACACCACCACAATACGACTGGAACTACAACAACAACGCCCAAAAAGTCTACTTAAACACCGGAACATATGTAAAGCAGACAGATCTAAAAATAACTAATTATAATGCAAATGGGATAACAACATGGAGCTGTTATAACACCCCAACATTGGTTAGTGATGTTGTGAACTATGGACCTGATGATGCTACTGGCGTTATAGCCCAGTACATATTACCATCAGGAGTTAAATTTATCAGCGCAGACACCCGAGGAGTTGGAACATACACCTACGCATACAACACCGCAACAGGAATCGGAACCATAACATGGACTATAGGCTACATGCCAAACGGAGGATTTGGAACAATAGACGTTTTCGCTTTAATCAATAAAACAGGCCAACTAACAACCACTGCAAAAGTAACACATTCAGATCAATACGATCCTACACCAAATCCTTCCAAAAATTATATTTTAACTGTTCCTACATCTGCAGATATAGCATTAACACAAACTAGCAGCAATAACAACCCAAACACAGGAGACGAAATAACATTAACCGTTAATGTCACCAATAACGGACCAGACAACGCAGCAGGAGTAGTAATAACAGACACCCTCCCTACAGGACTCGAAATAAACTTACAAAAAACCAACACACATGGAATTGGAACACTCACATACGACCCTACAACTAGACTCCTAACATGGACCATAGGCCAAATGAACTACGGAACATTACCTGCAATATTAGACATTGTAGCAACAGTAACAACCACAGACCCAATTATAAACAATGCAATCAGGAACACACCACCACAATACGACTGGAACTACAACAACAACGCCCAAAAAGTCTACTTACCACTGAATAGTTTCAATTAAATGTTTGAAGAAATGATTAGGAACCACATTTTTAGGTTCCTTTTCTATTTTTATGAAATGATATTTCATAATCTTTATCAATTAAAAAATAATAACAATATAATATGTTTATGAAGGAGATGAATGATGAAAAAAGAATATAAACAGCCAGTATTAGTTACTTATGGCGATCTAAAAGAAATTACAAAATCAGGATACGGATCTGGAGATGATTTGAGAGGTGAAACTGGTCCAGATCCAAGTTAAAAAAAATTTAATATTAACGAAATAATCTCATTTTTTTATGAATTCAAGTTTCTAAAAAGTTTATAATTTTTATTAATGAATTTCACATTACATAAATTACTTATTAATACCACTAAAACAAATTCAAAAATTTAATGAACATAATTAACTTAAACTTTCTTTCTTAACAACAACCCTAATTATAAAATATCCTTAAATTTATTTACAAATTTTTTTTTCATTAGAAAATGGGATCTTACAATTTTGTATATTTTAACCATTTTGCCAAAGTTATAACATTCCAAATATCTCTAGGATCATTACCCGAACTTCCATTTTGATAATTTTTATATATGTTCTGAACTTTTTTTAGATCTACATAATGGTCTAACAAAAAATCATCTTCATTATTGAATATCAATTTATCTAAACGATCTTTTTCAAACCGTAGTAAGTTACTTTCAAAAAAAGAACTAAATTCTGCTTTTGAATGTCTCCATTGAACTTCTTTTGGTAGAATATCTTGCATTGCACGTCTCATTATTATCCTATCCCATCCCAACTTAAATTTTTGCTCATCTGGAATAGCATAACAAAATTCAATAAGATTTTTATCAACAAAAGGATATCGGTGCTCAATTTCAAAAGCTGCGTAAAACCTATCAAAAACCTCAAAAAAAGATTGGTGTGAACTAAGTGTAAGTAAAAAATAATGGAATTCTCTGAAATTATCTGGTTCATTTATAAAATGATTTTTAAGATATTTTCTCGCATTAATTTGCTGTATAAAATCATTTTTCAACAAAATAAGGTCAGGCTTCTGCCTATAACCTTTAAATTGTCTGATAAATTTCAACAATGATTTGGGTATTTTTGGAAAAATGATTTGATTTAATAATAGTCTATAAAAACGCACATTAAAACGTTTTGACATACCCTTGATTTCTCTAATCAATTTTATCCAATTAAAGGTACTAAAAAGTTCTATAAAATATTTTTCACCCTTAGATAAAGTAATGTCCCCATATTCTCCACCTAAGACTATACGAATTCTATTTTTTTTTATTTTAATGTACAAATCCCATAGCAAAGTTATATTAGGAGTTATGTAAGGTTCATCCACAATTGAAATAATATTTTCAATATCTTTGAGGGGATTTATATTGTCTGCTTTTGTGAAATGAGTATTTATTCCACCCATTTCTGCGACATGGTTAATATATGTGGTTTCAGACATTTTTGACAATTCCTCAAATATTATTGAAAATGTATTAAGTTGGTTATTATCATTTAAGATTTCTCTAGCCATGCAAACAACTGAAGAAGAATCTAAACCACCACTAAGTTCAAATCCTACTGGAAAAGCCGATCTCAAGCGACACTCAACAGCTTCAGCAAAAATTTTACGAAATGCATCAATATATTCCTCATCTGAGCCTAATATAATTTGAGCATCATGCTTAAGTTCCCAATATTTTCTTAAATTGATTTTTTGCTTTTGAAATTTTAAAGAATGTGCAGCAGGCAATCGGTAAATTTCTTCGTAGAATGTTAAGTTTTCATGTTTGTAAATAGGGATTAAATGGAAACCTACTCTCAAATCGTTGATTCTCTTTATGACTTCAGAATTGCAAAAAAGCGCCTTTATTTCTGAAGCAAAAAAGAATGAGTCATCAGATAAAAAGTAATAAAATGGTTTCACACCCATATGATCCCTAGCACAAAACAACTTTTCTTTATCGGAATCCCAAACAGCAAATGCAAAATCCCCTAAAAGTTTTTCAGTACAATATTCACCCCATTTCTCATATGCTTTAAGGATAAATATGCTATCAGGTACTCTTATAGAGTTTTTAATTTCCAGAAGTTCTGAAAGTTTTTTTCTGTTATCAATTCTTGCATCAGCTGTAATTACAAGTCCAGAATCTTCATCTTGAAATGGTAGTTTTTCATTCAAGGATTCTGGAGTAGTATGTAACATTTGATGGCCAAACCCAATCTGACCTTCATACCATATATGTGATCCATCAGGACCCCTATGGGCGATTTTATCATTCATTTTCTTGATCATTTTGTGATCAACTGATCTCCCATCCCTGTAAAAAATACCGGTTATTGCACTCATAATTTGTCCTCAATATCCATCTCAACCATTCTTGTGACCTCATGTATTTTTTCAAGAGAATCGGGTATAACTAAAATTGATAAATCTAAATTTTTAACAATCCTTTCACACTGAACGAAATTATCAGGGAGCTCTAATTTTGAAAACATGTGAATACTAAAAGTGTTTTTTATAAGTTCCATAAAAGCTTCTTGAGGTTTTAGATCAATTATTTTAGATTCTTTATTTCTCTGTAGAATATAAACCTTCTTCAGAGGAATTTTATTACTTGAAAAAGATTTAGGAACAGAAGCATATGCTTTATCCATTATATTCCTTTCTAAATTAGATTTATCAAAATTTAACCCCATAGCGGCTCTTGATTTTGAAGAGAGCCTTAAACTTGGAAATCCCGGGAAGATAATTGGAATATCACCATCGAATTGAATAGTAATGTAATCATCTGCAACAATAGGATATCCTTCATTGTAAAATGCCATAGCAGTAGTTGATTTCCCAGATCCTTTAAAACCTGAAAAAGCTATAGCCGAACCATTCATATTAATTGAGCTGGCGTGGAGTACAAATAAACCTTTCAGACGCAGGAGAGTAGCAAATACGGTTCCAAGAAGAAAGTTTCTTAAAATGACTTTATCCACATTTTCTGCAGAATTAACAATTATTGAATCAGCAGTAATCTTAAATTTTCCAATTACGTCCCAGAATCTGTATATTGTATTATCTAAAAGTTTATAACTAATTCCTTCATCCAATACACTTCGGGTGGGTAGATCTACTTCCCCTAAATATATGTTTATATCTGATTTTTCTGATTTTAATGGTTTTAATTCGGGTAATCTTATTTCTGAATGAATTTTTAGTCCAAATGCTTCATATTTGAAGATTAAATCATTTGAATTGAGAGATTTCATATTAATAATTAGAATTTAGTATATTTAAAATATTGTAATTATTTAAAAAAAAGAATTTAAGGAGTTATTGGTTTTTTGGTATTATAATTCCACCGATTACCATGAATATTCCTGATGCAAGAGCTGCGGAAGGTATTTCAGGTTCATTAATTGGTGTTTTACTATCTGGAATAGCATATACTGGTTCTGAAACTGAGGTTACTGGTTCTGTTATCGGTGCAACTGTTTTAGGAGGAGTTGTTCTTTCTGAAATATTTATTTCTGTTAAAGATAGAGAATTTGTATTTGATGTTTCTATGGGAGTTGTGGATTTAACTACTGAAATATTATCATTTAATGTTTCAACAGGTTTAATATTAGTCACTTCAGGAACAACAGTCACTTCAGGAACAACAGTCACTTCAGGAACAACAGTCACTTCAGGAACAACAGTCACTTCAGGAACAGTAATCACTTCAGGAGTGTCTTCTATTATAACCTGTGGAGGGAGTGATGCTGAAACAGTTCCAATGGATGCAAGAGTAATTAATAATGATAAGAGAAGTAATGTCTGCTTTATTTGCATAAATGTACACCTCTTTTATTTGAATAATTTATTATTTTATCAATCTTGTACACCCTATGTTATCTTGTCACACCCACTTAATGGATAAAATATTATTAGTGATTTTAATCACAGAAATAACCTTTATTTCATATAATATCAAATAAACAGTCTGGAATTTTAAAAAAATCTATAAATTTGAAATATTTTAAATATTATAAGGATGTTAAGGATTATTTCAAGAAACATTTATCCAAAATTAAAGGTTTAAGTCAAATATATAACTCATAACAAATTATATAACATCTAGCGATTACTGAAGACAGAAGCACCCTCAATGAAAAAACTATTATACTAGAGATTATGCTGATAATCCTGCTAACTATTGTATGCATTGTTTGCATAGTAGCCATGTCCTTTAACTAAATATCCTATCAACCTAATTTCATAAATTCTCCTTGCACTCTTTTTACCAGGTTATACATTTATGGCAGTAGTATATCCCCTGGAAAATGATATTGGATCTTACAAACGCATTTTTGGGAGTATACTTGTAAGTTTATTTCTCACAATCATTCTCATACTGTTAACACGTTACAAAATTCTTGTGATAGAATCTATCAAGCATATTTTGATTATTGCAATTTTAACCATAGTCCTGTCAGTTGCTGGATTTTATAGGAGCTATAAATTCAAGAATTCAGAAAGTCATTGAATACCCCAAAAACTAAAAACAGTATAAGATTTTCAGATGCCCTATTAAATTGAATTATAATTAATAGTAAATATCACATTTTTTTAGTCCATATATAAATAATGATATTTTCTAATCATGTGGATATAACTCCAAATAGATTTATTTGTAAATATTGAAAGAATATTTGAATTCAAGTTTTAATTAGATAATGATTTTATCCAAATATTAAAGATTTAGGTCAAAAATATATAACCTAGAACCATTTATATACTTTAAATGATTACTGATAGATAGAGGAACATCTATGAAAAACCCACTCCCTAAAGGTATTATACTGATAATTCTGCTTACAGTTATATCCATGTTTTGCATAGTTTATTTTCCATTAAATAAATATCCTATTAATATAATATCATACTTACTCCTAGGATTGTTTTTACCCGGTTACGCATTTATTATGGCCACATATCCTCTGAAAGATGATTTGAGCATGTTCAAACGAATTTCAGGAAGTATTATGATAAGTGTTTTGTTAGCTATTCTTTTATTATTGATTTCCTATTATCAAATTATTGGAATCAGTTACTCAAGTGCATTCCTTTTAATTGGAATTTTGACTATTCTATTATCCATTGATGCTTTAGAAGGGAGTAGGAGAAATTCTAAAGGAGATAATCTTAAACCTAATGAAGAGATAGCGATTTATAATATTCATCATTCAATTAAAGATATTTCTATTGTTATATTTTTGACATTACTCTCTCTGATTATTCTGGCATTACCCCTAAAATACATTGGTAGCTCTTTTATTTACAATTTAAAACCTATTTTTAGTTATTTATTAATATTTATAGTTTCTGGCTACGCATTTTGGGCAGCATTAATTTTAAGTAAACAAATTAAAGCTAAAAGATTACTTCTCACTTTGATCTTTGGAATGGTATTGTTTATTATATCTTACCTTCTCTTAAAGTTCAACCCCTTAGAAGGACCTTCACTCATTTTTACAAGCATTATATCCATATTTATAGGTTTAATGTGTATAATAGCCATTTTGAAGAGAATAAATACTCCAAAAATAGAAAAATATCCTGGTAAAAAATATAATGTTAGAGAACAAGAAGTTGAATATGAAAAAATAGAATACAAAAGTCCAGTTAATGAGAAACTTATTAAAGATGATAAAAAGTCTGATATACTTCACAATGATCAAGGATCTAGTAAATTTCCAACTAACGAATCTGATTTGCCTAAAAACCCTAAAATACGTTTTAAATCATTGGATCTATTATTAATAACCATTTCAACTGTTATATCCGTTATATATATTTTAAATCCAATATTAAATAATACTGTACTTGAACCAATTCTAGGGATAATATTAATATTATTTTTACCCGGATATGCTATAGTTTCAGTTATATTTCCGAAGAAGGATTATTTATATTGTATTGAGCGTTTAGCACTGAGTTTTGCTTTCCCATTAATATTTTTAGCAATAATTTTATTTTTAACCAATTCCACAGCAGTTGTAATTAGTTTAAAATCATTATCAATTGTAATTTCCGTTTTTACAATATTAATGGTTTTAATAGGATATATCAGAAGGAGAAGAGTAGCAGATGATGAAAGATTCTATGTGAATTTTGGTGGATCAAAAACAGGGAAAATTCTTACAATAATTTTAATCCTATCAATTATCTTGGCTATTTCAACAGCTGTTTACATTATTTTCAAACCTAATCCGAACGGATCAACCGAGTTTAATCTTTTAAGTCCAGTAGGTAATGCATCGGTTTATCCAACGAATCTAACTGTTGGAGAAAATGGTACGGTAATATTAGGCATTGTAAACAATGAATCTAAAACAGTTGATTATCATCTAGTGATTAACTCAAATGGTGTGGTTATAAGTGAACAGAATTTAACACTGACAAAAGGTGAAAAGAAAGAGATCCCATATACATTCACTGCAGGTTCTGTGGGTTATAAGAAAATTGAGTTTTTACTCTATAAAATGCCAGACAATACAAACATTTACAGATCACAGTATATTTATGTGAATATGGTTTAAAATAAATCTACTATCTTAATTCATTACTCCTTATCCAAAATTTCTTTATCATAAAATATTATTAAGAGGCACCTAAATGAAAAATCCATTACGTAAAGACATTATACTGGTAATTATATTAACCATTATATCCATTGTATCTATAATTTTATATCCTTTAACTAAATATCCACTTAATCTGGTTTCATATATACCTCTTACATTGTTTTTACCAGGTTATGTATATATAGCAACCAAATATCCTCTAAAAGATGATCTAGGATTGTTGAAACGTATCATAGGGAGCATTATAATAAGTGTATTATTAACATTTCTTTTAATATTAATAACCAATATTAAAATTCTGGGAATAAATTTAACAAGTGCAATTCTGTTAATTGGAATTTTCACAATATTATTATCATTCAATACATTAAAAAAAGATACAACAACAATAAATGAACATGATGTAAAAACAATTGAAAAAATTGATAAACCCGCTTTTGTATCAAAGGACCTATTACTAATATTTTTAACCACAATATTGGCCATTATATTTATAGTAACCCCTAAATTGAACGAAACTTTTATTAGAACAATTTTAGGGTTATTTTTAATCCTATTCATACCCGGCTACTCATTAATAGCTGCACTGTTCCCTAAAAAAGGTGATTTAGATGGTATAGAACGTGCTGCATTAAGTTTCGGTTTGAGTATTGCAGTCACACCATTAATCGGTCTTGCACTTAATTACACACCATGGGGAATTAGATTAACTCCTATTCTAATTTCACTCTCGGCTTTTACAATTATGATGGTTCTTATTGCATACATCCGTAGAAGTAGAGTTCCGGATGATGAAAAATTCTATGTAAACTTTGGTGGATTCTTAAGTTCATTTAAAAGTATTTTTAAAGGAGAGTCAAAAACAAGTAAAATACTTTCAATAATTTTAATATTATCAATAATCTTAGCTATAGGAACTACAGCTTATATAATTGTCAAACCTAAACAGGGGGAAACATTTACAGAATTTTATCTTTTAGGCCCCGGAGGTAAAGCATCAGATTATCCAACCAATCTTACTGTTGGACAGAGCGCTTCGGTTATAATAGGTGTTGTAAACCATGAGTACAAAACAGTTGATTATCAATTGATAGTAACCTCAAATGGTACTGTTATGAGTGAACAGAATATAACACTGACAAATGGTAATAAGACTGAGATCCCATACACTTTTACAGAAAATACTACTGGTACAAAGAAAGTAGAATTTTCACTTTATAAACTACCGGACAATACAAATGTTTACAGATCCTTGCATTTATTTGTTAATGTTGTTTAATGAACATATTTTAGCCTAAAAATAATTTTTATTTATAGAATAGTCTTTGGATATGATCTTATAGTTAAAAGTCCATTTATAATAAAACAAGTTAATCTTATTAGGTGTTTGATTAAAAAATCACTTATTAAGATTTTTTTTGTGATTTTTGTCACAGAGCTGTATGGTAAAATAGAAAATCATATATACTAGTAAAAAAAAACTATATGTTATGATATCTACAGTAACCACAACCACAACTACCGTAACTACGACTGAGGTTATGGCTTACAGTATTATCGCTGTAATAGCTTTAATAGCATTACTAGCCCTTAAAGAAGTATTAAGTTCAGAAACAGAGAATACTAACTTAAAATCCTTTGTTAAAGGATCAAATATTGCCATAGTACCATTATTATTAGTTTTTGTAGCTATTGTGGCATATAAAGTGGTAACAGTACTTTAAGGAGCCAGTAATTATGAAAAGCACTAGAAATTCGATAATATTGTTAGTTTTAATCGCTTTAATAGCGGTAGCGGTGAGCGGATGTACCAGTAATACCAATTCCACTAGTGTAAATCAATCATCTACTAAGGTCGCTTTTTTCAACAACGGATCTACTTGGTTCCATTTTAATGCAGTAATAGAAAACGTGACATTGAAAAATGGCACAGTACAAAATTTCTATGTTGATGGATACATGAAACCAGGTGGTAATGTTACCCTTGATTTAAGCGGTATAGCAGGTTATGGAAATCAACAGTTACCCGCTGGAACAACAGTCAGAGTAATGGCTTGGAAAGGATTGTTCAACCAAACAGTAGCATCAAACTCAAGTGATATGCTGTTAAATATGCAAGGTTGGTCAAAAACTTTAGCTCCTGTATCTGATGATCTAGCATATAATGTTTCAGTACCAAATTTACCTGTTAATCAACTACCTGCAAACATCACTGACAACACATTGATAATTGGTACCGACCCTGCATTGATTCAAGGATCAGGTAATAATTCAGCTATGTTACCTATCTTCGAAGAAGAAATTTTCACGGTTGATGCAAACGGTAAAGTAACAATGGTCTTTGTAACACCAGCAACACTGTGTAACATCTTAGCTATATAATTAAATATTTCTTTTTTTTTATTTTTTAGAATTTAAATAATTATCTAAATATACAAGTGATATTTGTGGAAAAAAAAGTTAAAATAGGTATAATATTAATCATTGCATCCGGTTTTCTAATATACGGAGCAGCAACTGGTAGTTTAATGAGTTATGCCTTTGATCAGATTAATTATAATTACACTGGCTTTGCATCAATACCAAACAATACACAAAATGGAGGTTCCCTTGGAGGACCTTACAATATTAATGGTAAAGGTCAAAATTTTAAATTCACAGTTGCATTGAAGGGAGCTGAAAATTTTGAAGATCCACTGTGCTACACAAAAGATGGATTAACTGCTGATGGAAAAATAGATACTGTCAATGTTAACTTAAATACGATAATGGCCCTATTAAATCGAGATTTTAAAAAAGCCATGTTTATTACACCATTAACCGGACATTTCAACATGTCCTGTGCAGCTTGGACAGGATATGGTAATTTTTCAAACAATGGAACAAACTTCCCTGGTAACTTCAAAATAGACGGCGCAGTAACAGATTGGGAAGGAACATTCAAATTTGTATCACAAGGCAATAAAATAGCAATATTTACTAATTATATCTGGTATCCACATGGCCAGAAGGAAAATGGAACAATTCACTATGTAAACAAAACATATTACATGTAATTTATTTTTAATTTTAACAAATCGAATATTTTTTTTATGATATATTTTTTTTTAAAGATTTCATATAGTTATCTTGTAGTAATAATCAGATCAAAGGATAATTATGATGATTCGAGTGTAATTATTGATTTCTATATCAATTCTTATCTATTTTGATCATGCTAGAAGAGGAATGGAAGAATATAGTTTACATTATTTGAATCGGAGATTAATATAAATACATCAATGAATAAAATTAAATTTCTTAAAATCTTGAAGTAATAATAATGGTAGGAATCCCTGCTTAATATATGAAAATGTAAAAGATGTTCTCAACTGCTAAAAATTTATGACATTGTAATTTTAAAAAACGTGAAAAATTAATAGAGTTCCTGGAAATTATAAACTAAAATATAAACTTGGAAACGAAGTTTTTCAATTGAAAGAATGGTTTATGCATGTGTTTGTCGAATACGATAACATTAAAGGGGTTTTCTAAATGAAATACGATCGGTAGCTTGTCTTTCAAGCTCAGGATCCAACAATCCATACCACGATTGCAAACCAACATCTTCATCATAACTATCTCATCCTTATTAAGCCTACCACCACGTTCTGTACGATTATCATACATTTCCCTAATAATTGGTCTAAATAATTCCCAATCAATAAGAGGATCTATATCAGTCAACTTATCACCAAGCTCTTCCACACGAGCATACTCTTTCTTCAAGAAATAGTCATCAGACGACTTCATAATACTCTTATACTCATAAAAATATATAAATTTAATCCATTTACACAATTAACCCCCCAATAAACCAGTAAGAATTAACCAAAATTATTAACTTCGAAAAAACATACAGTTTTTAGAAATTCTCTATTATTTTAATTCTTCTTTTTGTTTATCCTAATGTTTGAGAATACCCCACCTATGATGGTGGGGATAATCCAACCACAATATATTAATAATAATTTAACAATAAATAATATTATGTTAAGAGCATATAGATATCGAATGTATCCAACTAAAAACCAAGAAGAAATGGTGAACAAACATCTCGGAGCATGTCGATACGTGTATAATTGAGGATTAGAATATAAAATCCGAACATATAATGAAACTGGTAAATCAATATCCCGTTTCGATCTTAACAAAGAAATAACATTACTCAAACAGAGTGAAGTATGGCTCAAAGAAATTAACAGTCAATCATTTACAAGGAGCTACACTCAACCTTGATAATGCATTCACAAGGTTTTTCAGAGAGAAAAAAGGATTCCCACATTTTAAATCAAAGAAAAATAGGGTACAATCATTCAATGCGCCACAGAATTATAAAGTTGATTTCAATAACAATAAAATATACCTACCTAAAATTGGAGGGGTGAAAACAAAATTACACCGTGAATGGTATGGTAAAACATTACTCCAAATTGGACAGTTTGAACCATCCACTTAAAATATGCAGCAATTGTGGACATCACAATCCTGATTTGAAATTCCATCATAGAAAATGGGTTTGTCCAGTCTGTTGTGTAAATCATGACCTTGATATCAAATGCTTCAATAAATATACGTGATTTTACAGGGGATAAGCAGAATATTATTAGGAACTATGGAAATTAAAGCTTCTCTGAGAAAACCACAATAGGTGGATTCAATGATGATAGAAGCCCCTTTCCGAGAGGGATGGGTAGTTCACGAGAGCCAATACCCATAAACTTTACAGTCCCCATTTTATGTGAAAAAAGTCACCAAAATACTTGTTTTTTATTTAAAAGTCTTTCTATTTGGTTGTTATTATAACAAATATATTAATAGTCCATAATTGTAAATAATATTAAGGGATGGTAAATTAATTTTTTTTGTTAGTGGGGGGGGGGGGGGTGGAAGGATTTATAGGACAATGTAAATTTTCAATAAATGATATAAAAAATCATGATAATTTAATTGTTTTTGCAGTTGTAATAACATTATTAGGGATTATTTTTGCTTTGGGTATGGGTAATGTTTCAGCTGCACCGGGAGATACTATTTATGTAACTGGAAACAGTACTCTGGGAAACGATGATTGGAACGGTGAATCTGCAACATATCAATCAGGCATAATCGGTCCAAAATATTCAATAAAAAACGCAACAGGAACAGTAAACACCAACGGACAAATATACATAGCCCATGAACAATACAAAGGAATAAACAACACACAAATCACCATTGATAAAAACATGACAATTAATGGAGAAAGTCAAACAGACACCATAATAAACGGAACCGGCACCAACTGGATATTCCATATAAACCCTGGAATATATGTTACAATCAACAACCTAACACTAACCAATGGAACTGCAACTAATGGTGGTGCTATCTACAATTCTGGTGGTGTTAATGTGAATGTAAACAACATTACTTTCACAGATAACACAGCGGTTAATGGTTATGGTGGTGCTATCTACTATGATGGCAATATTTTAACTGTAACAGACTGTACTTTCACCAGTAACAGAGCAGGGTTTGGTGGCTGTATATATAACAGAGGTAGTATGACTGTAGATGGCAGTACTTTCACAGATAACACCGCATTTGGTGTTGGCGGTGCTATCGGCAATGATGGTGGTACTGTGACTGTAAACAACAGTACTTTCACCAGTAACTCTGCAATTTATAACGGGGGTGCTATCTCCAATTATGGTACTGTGACTGTAACAGACAGTACTTTCACCACTAACTCTGCAAATTCTGGTGGTGGTTCTATCTTCAATAATGGTAATACTAGTACTTTGACAGTAAACAACAGTACCTTCACCAGTAACTCTGCAAATTCTGGTGGTGGTGCTATCAACAATTTTTATGGTACTTTGAATGTGAGTTTCTGTCGAATTATAGGAAACACTCCATATGATATATATTCTAGTGGAGGTTCTTGTGATGTTGATTATAATTGGTGGGGGACTAATTATGTTGGATCCAATCCAGTTACAGCAGAAAGAGTCGTAGGGACAACTGTTTCTAAGTGGTTAGTTCTAACTACTACATCGGATCCGAACACCATTAATACTGGTGAAACCTCAAATATCACAGCTGATCTTTTACATGATCAAGATGGTGTTTACCAAAACCCTATTGATCGTCATGTTCCTAATGGAATTGTTGTAAACTTCGCAAGCGATGCATTAGGCACAATCAACCCATTAACCGGTACTATGATTAATGGTGAAGCATCAACCATCTTTACAGCAGGCTTAAATCCCGGAATATCCACAACAACATCAACTGTTGATACAGAAACTGTAAATACAGATGTTACAATTAATGAAAATGTTCCACCGGTTGTTACAAGCACAAGTCCCGTGAACAACGCCTTGAATGTAGTGGTGAATAAGGTTATTCAAATAACCTTTGACAGAAACATACAACTCGGAACCAATCCATGGATAGAACTCAAAACAAGCAGCAGTGGAACAGCAGTACCATATACAACAAACATAGTAGGAAATGTACTTTCAATAACACCTAACTCATTACTGGCAGTGGGAACATCGTACTCTGTTATCTTACATTCTAACAGTGTTATAAATCTGGTTGGAATTGGATTAGCAGCTCCTTATACAACACGATTCACAACAGAGACACCACCAGTTGTTACCAGTACAAGTCCAGTGAACAATGCATTTAACGTCGCATTGAATAAGGTTATACAGATAACCTTCGATAAAGCCATACAACTCGGAACCAATCCATGGATCGAACTCAAAACAAGCAACAGTGGAACAATAGTACCATACACAACAAACATAATAGGAAATGTACTATCAATAACACCTAACTCACTCTTAAATGCAGGAACTAAATACACAGTCATCCTACACTCCAACAGCATAACAGACATGCAAGGAAATGGTTTAAACACACCGTACACAACCATATTCACAACAACCTTACCACCAGTCGTAACAAGCACAAGTCCAATGAACAACGAAGTTAATGTGGCTGTAAATAAGGTGATACAAATCAACTTCAGCAAAGCCATCCAACTCGGAACTAACTCATGGATAGAACTCAAAAATCAATACGGACAAATAAAACCATACACAACCAGTATAAACGGTAACACACTGAATATAACAGCCAACGCAGCATTTGCAAGAGGAACAACCTACACAGTCATACTACATTCAAACAGCGTTACAAGCACAGGCGGAGCAGGACTAACAACACCATACACAACAAAATTCACAACAACCACAACATAAAAAAACAAATAAAATAAACGAATATATATAGAGGATTAAAAAAATCCTCACATATTTTCTATTTTTTTTATGTAATAATCGGATATTTAGGATTAAGTTCTAAAAAATAAATCTGTTTTCTGATAGTATTCTCTAAGTTTGAAGGAATAACCCAAAAAAACTAAACTATTGACTTTGAAATACTATTTTGCCTGCATACTCTGATTGGGAAATAGTTGTATAAAATAATATTATGTTGATGGTAAATAGGAATTAGTAGCTAATTTATTTGAGTTGATTACACTTTGCATATTTGATGAATACATTTACAAAATTAGAACTTGATCCAGATTTGAACAAGGTATATTTCCATTAGAGCACATCATTAATTTAAAATAATCGTACTTACAATAATAATATTCATAAATATTTAAAAGAAAATTGCTAAACTTTACATTTTTGTTTGTGTGTTAATAAAATCCTTTGTTAAACCTACCGTTGCTGCGGCCACGTTGCAATCGGCTATAATCCTGTTGAAATGCTGAATGAGGTCTTTGAATTCAATCTGGTCCGGGATGGCCAACGAAAAGAAGAGGTTCATATGCGGCAACTTTATGGATAGAAGGCAAATAGATCTCAGCGTGTAGTCCAAATAAAGCACCGTCCGCCGTTCCGAATACGTAGTTTGCACCTGTTGAGGATAGCACCCATATATTCATCTTCTTTTTCTATACGATAATTATTACCAATTTGTCCGCCTCATACCACGGCCTCGGCGATCTGGAATATACACTGTAAACTCATCCTACAATGAGGTGCCGAAATAGTGCAGTCTTTAGAAGTTACTGAACCTTTTTTGTATAATTTATTCTCCTTACCCATATCAAAATTCTCCTTTGTTTGTCTAACAAAGTGATCTACATTTATTTAAAATTAGAATAATGTAAAATATGGGCTTTTTTTGTAAATTACTGGCACTTTTATGTTATTTTTATGATG
>NZ_JAIOUQ010000011.1 GCF_019931065.1 Methanobacterium spitsbergense
TCGGTTGCAGCACCACGGGCTAATCTTTCATTTCTTACTCCAATTTCCCATGTTCTAGCAGCTGCAGTTCTACGGCCTTCAGGACTTGCCTTAAATTCTTCACTAGAATAATCAACTTCCTTTAAATCTTGCAAGGCTTTAGTTTGAACAGTAATAGCATCTTCAGCTTGACGTTTATTCATCTCTTCAATAGCCTTCCAATTTTCTTCCATCCGTTTTTCATCAAGAAAATCATCATAAGCGCTGGCACGTTTAACCCAGGAATATTTTGAAGAATAAGTTTCGATCTGTTTAAGTGATAATTTTTCACCCTCGTCCTCTCGATACTTAACCCTTACTTTTTCAAGAGATCTGGTAGGTCCAAGGTCACGATATATAGTAAATAATACAAATGCCTTATCACGTTCATACTCGGCACGTTTCCAAATTTGATTATCTTCAGACATTGGAACCACTTTGAGTATAAATTAAGTAAAATTGAGATAAATTGATTAAAAAGTATATTAAAATTGAATGAAATTAATGTAAAATTACTTTCTTTTATATCGAGATTTCAAATAATCCTTCATAAATTTATGATCTTCCAAGGACGGCATATTTCCGTTGAAATACCAACTATGTTTTATTGTTGGATGGTAAATTGTTGGGATAGTATCAGCTTCTCATTTATGTTTGATATAAAAAAATACAATCGTTAATAGAATAGCAATATAAACCTGTAATAATGTTCTTGCAACATCAAAGAATAAAACTAAATCAGCGGTACATATCATCTAATCAACAACCCTGCGACTATTCCACATATTGCAACAATAGATGTTAATGTACCTATCAAATATTTATCAAAACGGTCTAGATGCCATTTCTTATCTGCATTTTCTAACTCTTCTTGTTTAATCTCATCGTCATGCTGTTTAGTTTCAACAGCTTCCCGTTTATCTTGACCTAACATAATACCTTCTAATCGTGCTAATGATACTTTATTCTCTAATAAGAGTTCACGTAAATTTTTATCTTCATTCTCTGCTTTTTCCCCTATCTCAGATATACGGGCTAGAGCTTGTTCTACTTGTTTTTTACGTTCACCATTGGTTTTTTCCCTTACACCTAAAGCATCAAATAATAAAATAAATCCTTCCTCAACTTTCTTCTCTAACTCAGTTAATCGTTGGCCTCTGGTTTTACCCTGAGTCTTTAAATCATTTAATTTAGATTCGTGATCGTTAATTAATGCTTCATCATGGATTAAAGGAGAAGCGTTTTTTGTTTGTTTCATGTTTAGTCAAGCCTATAATTGGCCGTTAAAAAAAAGTGGTATCCATGAAATAAACTTAAGCTTCGTTGTCGTTGCTTCCAACTGATATTTCGGGTTCTGTTTGTGGTTCTAAAGGTGCTAAAACATTTGTATCTATACTGGGAGTTATTACTCCATGACTGAGAAATCCTATTAGTCCTGCTACTATTATTGAGACTAATTGAAACTGTCCCACATATAGTCCTAATAGTCCTATTGCTCCAATTATCCCTATTATTAACATTTCTACTTGCTTGTCGATATTAACACTCTCCTTTTTATTTTACAAATCAATTCTTCTCCAACTGATTCTCTTACCGCTTTTTCATATGTTCTAGCTGCTTCACGTTCATCTGCAAAAGTTCCTAAATGTTTCGTTTTACCCTTCAATACGATTTGTGCTACCCATTTCTTAGCTGATTTATGCCAACTTACTCCGGGGTATCTACTTGTTTTATTTTTACGGTGTTTTTGATTTTGGAGATTTTGCCTATTAGAACAAATTCTTAAATTAGATTTTCTATTATCAAGACCATCACCATTGATGTGGTCTATAACTTCTCCTTTTGGCACATCCATAATAACTCGGTGCATCCTAAACTGTTTGGTTTTACGTTTCTTTTTAGAATGTCCCAAACGTATATTTCTAAGTGCATAAAAATTATTTCCATCCTTATATGCTGCCCACTTCCATTGATTCAATCTTTCAAAGTCTTCATCATCTACTAATGTTACTTTTCCTTGAGTTAATTTTATTTCTTTTGTCATAGCTTATATTCCTCCTAAAAGGTTTGTATCAAGTCATAACTATGATAATTAACCCCAAAGCTCTTGCAAAAGCTAAGGGGGTCAGCTATGACCATAATAATATAATATATCAAAATTAGATGGGAATTTAATTTTAGTTAAATACAATTGACTTCCAACTATCTCTTCATGTCCACATACAGCACAATAGTCACAGTCACAACCACCATTACCATAACCATCTCCACATGTTAAACGGCCTTCAACTGAACCTTCATTGTGTGTATAATGGAGTGTACCATACTTATGGCAATATGGGCAATAGTTTAGAAAGGTATCTGTATGGTATAGGTAATCACCTGTTAATCCACATGCACATTGACTGTGTACTGTTATTGTGTTGTCTGGATTGTAGGTAACCCATGAATTATCTGCAAACGCCGCCTCCGAAACGGATAAACATAATAATAGTGTTATGAGTAAAAGTAAAAACTGTCTAATATAAACACCTCATTCATCCTCTTCACATTCACGACAATACCAACGCTCTTCGATAGGATCCCAAAATAATATTTTCCTACACAATGAACATAATTGGCCTTTACGCATGGAAAATCCTTCTTTTATAAAAAAGTACTTGCAATGTTTCTTGGATTGTTAAAATAAGGATTATTAACTATTATCGTTGAAATGTTAGTATAAAAATATGAAGATATGGTTTGGTTGAACTTCTTTTTAAGAAAAGTCCCGATAAGATTCCTTGGATTTATGGTAAAAATAGACGTGACCTAGAAGCAGAATAGTAAAACTTCTAGGCCACTTGGTGATCTAAGTCATTTGAGCTATGACATTGAAGATGGTAGTTGGGGTGCTTTCAAACCCCTCTGCTACAATACTCGTTTGCACTGCGTGGGTAACTACCACGAAAGATAAAAATTTAGTATGTTCTCTTATCCTATAAGCACAACAACCAAATCTAAAAAAAAATCCCTTATTTACTAAAAAACTCTTAATCTATCAAGATTACGCTTAATAACATTATAATTAGATTCATTTAATCCTACAAATTTAAACACTGATTGATTAAATCTTAGTTCCTTACCTCTACCATCTTTCATTAAGATATATCTACAAATACCTGCTATGGTAGTTTTTTGGTCTACACGGCTATGTATTTGGACTAATGAATGTTTATTTATTATATGTTTGACCCTTTTCTTTTGGTCTCTGGTCATTAATAATTGTGAACTGATAGTTCCGAGAGTTAATATATACTGTTTTTTTCTCCAGTCCTGCATTGGAGTTTTTACTTGAAGTTTACAATTACGATTTTCTAGTTCTGCTTCTCTCACCTTTGTAGTATATTCCTTCTTTTTAGCCCTTTTTTTGATATGTGTTAAAACCTTCTCTTCATCATGAGTTATATCTCCAGCATCTTCGCTGGTTCGCAATGGTTCTTCACTATGTTGTTGTTTTAAGTCCATATCTGCAATCATGACTTGATGTTTATTTGTAAGTCCGCATCCTTCGCAAACTCTTTCTCCACGTAAAGCGTCTATTGCTACAAGTGGATATCCACAATTTGGTTCAATACATGTTTTATATTCATAGCGTTCAATACCCCACGATTTCCCTTTATCGTCTGTGATTCTGGAACTCAAAAGTGTTATTTCCTTTGAGGGTCTTTCATGTTTAGATTGAGGTAAATGAAATTCCTTATCCTTAAAAAATTCATCATAATTAAATTCTTTTTTTTCTGGTTCAGATTCTAAATTAGTATCTAAATTTTCTTTTATAGCATTACACAAAGTTGAGGCCTCCGCTTCGCTAAGGTAGTTCTTTAACACATTTAAAATGAGAATTAATTTAAAATGTAAATAAAATAAATAATTCAAAAACTAGAATAAACATACAAATTCCTATAATCTTCCAACTCTTAGTCCAAAGTTCATTATCATTTTTAACCCTGTTGATTTGATCCCAATCCATAATTCTAGGATCTGCAGGTGGGGGTCCTACTGGATTTTTACGCCATTTTGCATGTAACACTTCTAATTGGTGTTTCCTTTTTAAAACATCCTCTCTCAAAATAAATTCCTCCTTGCAATAGCTAATACAAAAAAATAGTAGTCAAATTGGTATACAAAAAATAGTCAAATAAATTAAAGTAATTTTATATTATTATATCGAATATTGAACTTGGAATTTCATAAAAATCCGTCTTCTGCATTTTATATAACAAGTTAATTGCAGTTTCTTTTGATTCATCAGTCCATTTATCCCAATCATTTTTAATTCGCAATTCTAATGCTGTTGTTAACATTTCGATTTCATATTCACTTAAATCTATATTCATTTTAATCACCTATTATAGAATAATTCTTTAAATGTTTTATTCCATTCTGATTCGGGAATTTCCCTATATTCTAAATAACCAAGCTTAAACTCTTTCTCCCCATTAAATTCTACTTCAATTGATTCCCCATTATCTCCCGTAAATGACATATTTCCAAAGCAATATTCATTAAATATTCTCAGCCATTCGCGTATATTATACCATTTATAACAGCCAGAATGAGTCATTTTAAGATAACAATAATTAGGGTAATTATTCTCTATGTCCTCCTTATTTTCCCAATAATAGTCAGCATATCCTTCTTTATCTGTATACAATTCATAATCTAATGATGTCGTGCCTTTTGTATTTTTGATTTTGTTTATAAATTCTTGAAATTCATCTTCATCTTTCATTAACAATTCTAAATAAACATCTTCAAACTCATAACTCATCAAATCACCTACCCTTAGTTAATTCAAGATATTTTCTTTGAGTCAATCCTTTATCCTTAGATTCCTTCTGTTTTTTATATAATGGTTCAAATGATGTTCTTGTTTGTCCTGCAATTGAATATCCTTTAAATTTATTTGGACATAAATCCTTATTCCTCATATAATCATTTGCAAAATTTATAAATTGTGGATTACTTTTTAAGTTTTCTACTACTTGATTTATTGCTTTATTCCATAACTCAAAATAAGGTAAAAATGCTTCTTTTAATTGTTTCCATGCTAAAGTCCAATCAATTATTTGTATAAGTTCTTGAACTTCAGCATAATACAATCCTTCCGATTTATTTTTTATCCAAGTATAATCTTCCAATTTAACGCCTCATTTCTTTTGTTAGTTTCATAACTCCATATGCTACTTTTACAGGTTTTGGTTCTGGAAATGTTGGTTTGATATCAATATTTATATTTGGTTTAATTAAATTATTTGATGCTCCTTGAGATCCTTGAGCTGTACCTTTACACAAATCTTTACCAGACATTCCCATAGGTTTCATTTGAAAATTATATGTTCCAAAAGCTACTGAGAACTTACCTTCTAAAGCGTATAAACCTTCTAGATTGGTTTGAATGTAACTATAATCTTTCACTATTCAACCTCCGTACCATGTTTATTCCAGGTTATTCTATTCTTAGATTTAAGAAGTTTTAATTGATTTTCATGATATTTGATACGTTTTTCACGGTCAATTTTAGGCCATTCCTCATTTGGATTTTTATCATGATATTTGTCATTAAGAAAATAAAGTATATCTCCTCCAACTAATTCAGCCTGTTCTTGAGTTATACTTTTTTCAATAGGATAATATAAGAATTTAATAAATCCTCTCGGTTCAACTTCAACGTCTGATAACATGAATTTCATTTCAAATACCTCTTAGCTTCTTTTTTAAACTCTACCAAACCCCGTCTTGGAACCTCAAAGATATCTTCATCCACTATAAACAAAACCTTCTCAGCTGGTATCCGTTTTTCTCCTATCATATAGCCGTTTCCATCACGGCTCAAACGACATAAGCTGTTGATACATCTCCAAAGGTTATCTTTCTTCTTTTGGAGCATCTCAGTTGGAGAAAGGCATTTAGGACATAGATTCTTATCATCAACAATTCTATTACGTGCCATTCAATCCCTCAATAAACTTTGTAAATGGTTTAAATTGTGGAGTTCCCCTTCTTTGTACAATATTTCATTCTCAGTGTATTTTAAAAAGCATTCCCAGTCAGTTTTTTTCATGTGTGTAACCATGTAACATTTCCGTTTATCCTCTAAATCCAATGTAATACGGCGTTTTCTTTTATTTAATAGTTCTAGTTCCTTATTTAATGCTTCTATTTTTTCTTTAAACATTCAACCACCAAGCAATAAGCGTTTGTATTCGTTAAAATTAAAATTATTCTTATACCTAAGTCCTAATAAGTCTATATTCAAATGTATAGGTTTCATTCACACCCTCCTAATGATATTCATGTACATATTGAAATGGATTAAACTTTGAATTGTTAGCTAAATTCCTACGTTCCTGTTTTACAAAGCGTTCATATTTTCCGGTTCGGAGTACACTTAATAAAAATTGGTATCTCTCAGGATCCTCTTCTTTAAGGCTCACTAATAACCCCTCCAAATCTCATATCGTGTTTTTCCTATCCACATAATACCCAAATTAGGGATATGTTTATCTTGCTCAATATTACCTATAAAAAAAGCATTTTTAGATATTGTTACTTGGATTTGTGCCCTGCAATGTTCCTTAGTGTAAATATCTGATTCATCTGTATAACTAAAAACAATTCGTTTAATATCCTTCGCTTTGAGATATATCTGTTTTTCAAGAGCTGTTTTAATTGTATCTAATAATGGAAAAGAAATATTTGAAGGATTATCAACAGCCCAGATTTTATGTTTTGCATAGATTTTAGGGGGTTCACATTTAACACATCGACAATCCATCAAAATCAGCCCTTCATCTTAATTTTAAGTTCGTGTGTTTGTGGGTTGATTTCAATAGATTCTGCATTCTTATAGACTATATCAACAATATCTAATATTGTTTGTTCAGGTGTTGCTTCAACTATTCCTAAGTTTACTCTGGCCTTATTGAATGTTTTTTGTAGATCTTCATATTCTTTATCGGATATTGAATCATCTATGACTTCAGTATCTGCAGATTTACCTTGAATTGTATTTCCCGATCCGATAGTTAATTCTAATTTAGGTTTTGTAACCTCTGAATTAGGAAGTTCGGGTTTTACTTCTTTTACTGGTTTTGGAAGTGCTTCTGTAATCGGATCATAGCTACTCTTTGCAGGTTCAGTTTTTGCAATTGAATAATATTTAGTCCGGGCCTTGTAGATATGTGTTAATATTCCATCTTCGTCTAACTTTTTAAGTGCCTGTGAGGTTTTAGATTTGCTAGTTTTTAACCTGTTTGATATGTATTCGATGGTAAATTCTTCTTTTGATTCAGGAATATTAGGTAATTCTATCCGTATCGTCTCAGATAATTTATTAGTTGCCCTGTCTTCATCTAATTTAACACATTCATTGCATCTACTAGCATATCCATACCGGCCATTTGAAGACTTTTTATATTCGCTAAAATTCTTAACTTTATGACACCCTCTACATTCCTTTTCATTTACTATACTGTTTTTAGATTCTTTAACTTCATCTTTAACCATAACCTTCTCAGCCTCCCGATTTGGATATAAAACTTTTTCACGTTCTTTAAGTTCACTTAGGCTCATTGGGTTCATTTAGAATCAGCCCTTAACAGTTCCATCACTTCTCTTTTAAGTTCTATTGGGGGTTCGCTGTGAGGTGGCCTGTAAAATAAACCTTTACAACTCATTTTAGTTGATGTGGCCCTTTTTGTCCTTCCAAGTTCATCTGCTATTTCTTGAGTTCCAAACCCTTTTTTATTCATTATCCATGCAGTCCACAGATCCTTATTACTCCAAATATTTGCATGGGTAACTCCTAATATGGATGCTCTTGAATTAATTGCAGATTCACTTCTTAATGGTAAATGTTCTTTTCTTATTTGAGGTGCTTTGAGCCCTATTCCTTTAAGTTCAATTAACAAGTTATCTTCATCTTCTGACCAATGTTTACCTGATGAATCAGTGTTCATTTACTATCATCACCTAAGAGTTCATTAACAATATTGCTGTATTTCTCAGGTGGAGATCCGACTGGAGGATGGTAAAATAAGCCTTCTATTGAGATTTTATGGGATGTTGCATTTTTGGTTCTATGGATTTCTTTGCTAATATCCTCTGTGTAGTATCCTTTTTGGATTAATATCCAAACCTTCCATAGTTCATCATTTGTCCATGACCTATTCTCAGTTGTAATTTTTAATATTCGACTATGCCTTCTTACCGCAAGAATAGTTCTCCCTTCAAGATATCCTTCCTTCTTTATTTGTGATGGAAACATTCCTTGACTTCTTAATTCAATTAATTTTTTATTCTCTTCAGGTGTCCAATTAGAAAGTTTTATCATCCTTGACCAGCCCCACAATCCCGATAAGGTTTTTCTAGATTTTCCTTTATACAGATCGATTTGAGTCTATCCAGTTCTGCTTTTAGTTTAGGCTCCCTTTTTTCTAGTTCCTGTAATTCTATCTTCCTATCAGTTCTACTTGGATCCTTTTGCAGCTGTAATTTTAAACTTTTAATATCCCCACAACATTCAAGCCATTTATTAGTTGCAATTAACAGTTCAGACATTAAGATTCCTCCTTAACTTTTAAAACATGAACCGGTTCATTTTCCTTAGGATGTACAAAATAACAAAACGATTTACATCGTGGACATTTAATTGCCTCACCTGAACCATCGTCATCTCTGTTAAAATGATTAGAACAACACGAACAAGCAACTTTACGCATCATGCTTCCACCTTTTCCAAGAATTTAGTTGCAAAACTAGAATATATTTTAGAACTTCCAGATTGGATCCTAACCATTTCATTACCCGGTATCCACCAAGGATCTTCAGTAACATCCCATCGAATATCTCCATGGATACTATGCTCAGCACATTCATTGCTTAAAACTACAAGATCGCCTTTTTTAATGCCACTATAAGCAAGTTCAAAATCAATAACAGTTACTTCTAAGTCAGGACTCCATTTACCGTTGATTTGATTCCAAATATCAACGAATTCCTCTACACTATAACCTCCTTCTTTCATGGCATCCTCTGGAGTTATTTGACATAATTTCTCCTTGCGGATCCCTGTGATCAAAAGTTTAGCAAAATAGTATGTACTCAACATCTGAGTTTTTGCAAGGTGAACAGATCCTACTTTTGCCCTGGGCTTTTTCCAAATCCTTCTAGTCTGAGTTTTCTCACCTCGAAGAATTGGATTGATATGAAAATCTTTAAAAAGAATCATGATGAATCCCTTACCAGTCTGAGTTCATCGTGAGTGGTATACATGTGAAGAGTTGTACTATAATCCCTCCCCATAATCAAAAGAAGAAATTGAGGACAATTCAGTTTTTCATTAGCTGCAAAATCCATACTTTGGTTGCTATCAATTAAACTAGGTTCAGGTGAATTATTTGGGTGTGTATGAAAATTACCTAATATTCGTTGCCCTTCATCCCATTTCTCATCCAATATTTGCTTACTCGTTTTACCAAATTCAAAATTAGTTTCTGGATCTTTTGAGATATTTGGTAAAACTATGAATGATTCAATAATTGCAGTAGTGTGATCTTTTGAATATTTACCAAAAAGCCATCCTCCTGCTTCAAATAAATTGATATCATATACATTTTTTATTCTATCAACTATGGAATCCTCAATTTCTGCATAAAGCCTACTGTCCTCACATTTAAATTTCATGAAATTCCCCTCAATATGGCCTGTTCACTTCGATGTTTAACCTTAACCTTCCTTATCTCCGTTATCCGTACATTACTAAATGTCTTAAAAAATTCTATCCACTTATGCTTCAGATTATGGAATGCAACAAAAAGGTGATCCTTTACCTTCTCATTATCCTCATCAGAATACTTACCCATAACACCAATAATGAAAAATATCTTACCTGTTTTCGTTTTTACTGGTTCTATATCCACATCAACAAAAGGAAACTGTTCTATCGTGGATTTAACTTCGTTAAAATTAGAATATTCTTCAAGATTCATGAGGAATCCCCCTCATCTCGATATTTCATGGAAGTGATTAAACTAGGCAATTCCTCTTCTAATCTTTTGGCATCCTCTAATGTTAATTCGATACACCGTCCTTCTACTTTATTACAAATACTTAATTTCCCATTGTCTCCAGGATCAGGATATTCTCCATCAGGAGTGTTATTAAGATTAATCTGTAACCTAAAATCTCCAAAATAAGTTCCTTCCGTTCTTGTACTCATCACAAATCACCTCTTATACTAATAATGGCCATCCCTAATATGCTCAAAAAATAAAATAAAAAAATTAGACTTCAATCTTCTTAGTTCCAAATTCTAATGTAGACTGTTTACCAATACCCTTCAGATCCGCAAGGAGAAAATAACAGCTGTCAATATGTTTGCAGGTAAAACTTCCAGGATCTCCAGGCGCCCTACCTCTCCAATCATGACATTCACAAAGCCAGGAACCTTCTTCATAATGGACCATGTAAACTTCATGATTCGAACCTTTAACCCTAAAAGTATAACTCTCATGTTCAACATCGGCCTCTAAAAGCTCCACATGGCCATGCAGATAAATAGCATGTCCTCTAGATATTCGATCAGACTTCAAAATAGCACCTCAAAAAATAGAATTAAATTTAACTTAATTGGGTTTGTCCTTCTATATCTGGAAACTCATCTCTTAACCAATCCACTTCTTTAGTAGCTTCCTCTAAATCCTCTGTAGAACCGGTTAATATTTTATTAGCTTTATGTATTTTCCTTTTTTCTTCAGCTAATAAATATTTTGGATTAATAAACATTGACTTCAACAAGTAAACCTTTTGATTTAAACTTCTTTTTAGTTGAAATAAAATGTTCTGAACAATTATCCTCTGCAATTCTATCTTTAGCATATTCAACAAATTCATTTATTAAATTCATATTAATCTCTTCCATCAGATCACCTCATAAAAATAGTATTGTTAATATTCGTCTCTTGGATTCTCAGGAGTATAATAATATTTATCATCTGAACTCCAATAAGCCCTACAAGATGGATTTAAACAAACAAAACTTGTAGGATAATAATCTGCTATATGTGCTTCAACTGTTGGAATCATAACTCCCAAATAAGTTAAATTTCCACAATTAGGGCAAGGCCTATCAATCATTTTTATTTCATTAATCATGTTACAGATAGCTCCATCAGTCATATGAACCACTATCCTCTGCAAGTTCTTCAAGTGTTCGATGGTCACTAACAGGTTCTAATAATGGTTTTTCACCTGTTGGTTTGATTATAAAGTCACGGCCAGGTTTAATTAAACATGTTTTTCCAGTTCCCTTATTCTCCACGTAGAGTATTTCTTTTATTTCATGACCTCTTTGATCAAGCAATATATTCTTAATTAGAATACTTTTTAAATCACCATTAGGACGTTCTATGTTTACGACACGGCCTATAAATTCTAATGTATCATCAATATTCCATCTAGGCACTTTTACCACCAAACCGATTCTTTTAAATATTTAACAAATTTCTCAAGGATATTTAGAGTTCCAGGTGCACCTCCAGGTTTAGCTTCAACTTTCTCAATCTCAACTGGAATCTCCTCAATATAATAAAGATACTTCCCATTTCCACTATAAGGTATTCTTTTTAATTTTCCTTCTTTATGTAACGTTGATAACGCACTACTGGACTTAACCTTCAAGGCTTTATCAATATCACTGCAAAATACCCATGGGTGGCCACGTACATAATCCAATACCTTCATCTTAATAGTACCTTTACGCTCCTTTGGTTCTTGACCTAAGCCATGGTCATAATACCAGTTCTTTTTACTCAACTGCACTACTATTGCGTTTTCAGTTCTTTGAAAATAATCTGCAAGTCGTTTAATCCTTGGATGTCCATATACATGTAAATCTGTAGTTGCCGATTCAAGTAAAAAATTAGTATCTAATTCTTTCCAAGGTGTAGAATCATTCTTAGGTTTAATATTCTTCTCAACAACATTATCCATATAATCTGATAATTTACTATTACTTGCGGACATATCAATTGCCTCCAATAAAAGTAGATATTAATTTAATTTACCTGTTTTACAAATTAATTCTTCACCAACTAATTCCCTACACGCTTTTTCATAAGCTTTTGCGGCATCTTTTTCATCCTTAAATGAGCCCAAAAAATTTATTTTACCTTTAATTTGAATTCGGGCCACCCAGTTTTTATTTCGTTTATTAAAATATACTCCAGGATATCTGCTACTTTTTTTACCATGTTTTCTATTTTGTGTATTTTGTCTATTAGAACAAATTCTCAAATTAGATTTTCTGTTATCTAAACCATTCCCATTAATATGATCAACCATCATATTTTTAGGGGCATTTAAAATTAATCTGTGCATTCTAACCATTTTAAATTTCTTTTTACCTTCAAAAGTTCCTAAATAAGTATTTCTGAGAGCATAATAAGAATTATGCATTTTGAGTGTATTCCATTTCCATTGATTTAAATAATCTAAATCTTCTTTATCTACTAAAGCAACTTTATCTTGAGTTAAAGGGATTATTCCAATTTCATTAGATATAGATGAATTATGCAGCTGTAAATTTTGATGTTGAATAATATCTTCAAAATCTTCCATACAATCACCTCAAAAAAAATAAGTAAATTTATTTTGCTTTAATCTCATCTGCTTTAACCATGGCGGCCAGTTGAACTTTAACCTTAGACATATCTTCAGGACTTAAATCAGTATCCTCACTAGCAACCTGTAAAACCATCTCAGCCGTAACCTCTTTTGGAGGTACTTTAAACAATGTCCTGTAATGTGCAACTGTAGCGGCTGCTAATGGATCATCATTTGTCTTGAGACTTGGAGCAGATTCATTTTTTATAGAATTTTCATTTATCCCTTCAGTATATTTTTTATATAAAGGATCTGTCGGTGCAAGGAGAGCTTGTATATTGAATTTTTTGAAAGGACGTTTTTTGGGATCTCCTGTCTTCTTCTCTCCTTTATAAATAATTCTCAATTTTTTACCTACCAAAGCATCTTCCATTAAATTATTCAATGCGGTTGTTCCATAAAAACTAATTTTGCCCTCAACACTTTCAGGATGATCTGATTCCATACAATACAATGAGTTATCTCTTCCCATATACGGGGCTGAAACCTTCTTTAGATATGTTCCAACTAACTCTTCATCCTCTTGTGTAGGATCCCATATTCCACGTTTATTAGGTACATCTACCCATATTTTATCTGCTATTTCCTTATCATTCTGTTCACTCATCTCATCACTTCCTAAAATTACCTATAAGGAATAAACAAGGCCCTTATGGTCTATAAAAATAGGAAAAATAAGTTAAATTTAAAAAAAGTAATTATATTGTTATTCTAGTATATCATGAAGTTCAATTTTCTTCTTCAAGTTGTTCTTGAATCATAAATGGTATTGCAACCTTTGTAATTACATCAAAAACTTGTTCATCCATCTGTTGAGCAATATTACGCAGTGTATAAATTGCATCCCAATCCTGCTTTGTAATTGCTTTTTTTACAGTATTTTCAATCTGTTCAATTAATTCTTTAAGTTCATCTTCCATTTCCATTTAAACACCTTTTAACTTCAATAACTCAATGTTTTTATCCAATAATCCTTCAATTACTTTCTTTTGTCCCTCTATGGTTCCCTTTAATTTTTTGTTCTCCTTTTCACTGCTTTGAAGTAGATACTTAACTTCTTGATACTCAGCATGTTCACTATAAATCAATTCAAATACCTCCAATCCTAGCTTCCATCAAAAACGCTAAGCCAACAATAAAGGCCAGGCATAAAATTAAAGGCAATAAATAACCTAGAATACCTATAACTGCTTCGATTTTATCAGTTAAACTAATCGTATTATTAGCATGTAGACTTCTTGACACCGAACCCCTCCTTACACTTACATTCATGATGTTCCGATTGACGCTTATCCTTAGGAATCAAAATATCCTGTTCTAATACGTCAATAAAACTAGGTATATCCTCTTCCTTAACCCCGAACTTCCGAGCATGGCCTTCTAATAATATCCGAGTAGCAAAATCAAACTTATATAGCATTCTCAAGACCTCCAAAAATAATAAATAAATTTACAGCTGCAATAAAAATTAAAAAAATGATGATAGCCTCCAGTACCATCATAAACACCTAGCCTCTTCCAATCCAAGCTTCATAACACCCTTTAGGCGTAACCAAATATACCCTAGAACCATTACTGACACGGCCTTTAGAAGCATGTAATAAGGGATAATCTCGGACCTTAGATTCTACCTGTTCAAACCGTTTAGGATATACCTTCATAATTTGATGTTTACCAAGTAATTCTGCAATATCATCAAGACTATGGGATGTATAATGGCCTTCAGCCTGATATTCTATATGATTTAAAGTTTTAACTGGCATTTAGATTGCCTCCTTCATCATATTAGAGTTTGCTTCCGATTCTAAATCTTCCTCTTGAGTTTCATCTATCCAATCAGTTTCATATGGACAAAACTTACAAGTAATTTTATATTTCCTCCACTTCTCACCATACTCACCAAGATCCTCAAACGAACCAATCCTATGTAATTCATGACCACAATTAGGACAATCCCCATCAACTAATGATATTTCACCTGGAAGTTTCATCTAAAATCACCTTCTCAACACTTTTCTACGTTCAAGTTCAACTTCGTGTCTATGAATCATAATTCCAAGATATAAATGCTCTTTAAAATAATGTACAGATTCTTTAATACTCTTAAATAATATTTTTGCATAGATTAACACTTTTTCACCTCTAAAATAATTAGGAGAGAAATGGAGGCGACGACCCCTCCTATTCTCAAAAGATAATTTAAAATAAACTTAACTCTAAAATTTCATATTTAGTTTCAATAAACCGTATCAACTCACTGAAACTATCTGCATTCATAGAATGATTCATCCTACTCCAAGGAACAGACCTATCAACATAAGCATAAAAAGGAAACCCATTAGAAGCCATAAAATCCCCTTCAGGATGAACATATATAGGCCAAAAATTAATAACTCCACAAAACTTACGTCCATTCTCCTTAGATTTAACAGTAAAAATATGAGAAGTGGTATTATCAATCATGCCACTATTCTCTTTAAATCGTCGAAGCTTTAAGGACAAATGCCTATCCTTATATTTACTTCGTCTTTTCTGCTTTTTAGTAACCTTCGCAGGTGCCATATTCTCAGCTACCTGTAAGGCCTGTTCAACTTCCTGTTCCTGCATTTCATTTACAACCTGTACAACAGATCTATCTCTCGGAATATTTCCTCTATAATTCACATTAACAGTTTTTCTATTCTCACTATACAATACGCTCACGGCAATCACCTATCTCTAAAAGTTTTTAAAAGGAGGTAATCGGAGTTAAACCGATACATCACCAACCAAAGTGAGAACCTCCAAAAGAAATTAAGGGAATATTACCGACCTCCCATTCAGCCGACTAATAAATAATTATACAAATTTTGTGCACTTTTGGCACAGGTTTTTTTTATTTAAAATTGAGGTCTTAGGAATTTTGAGATTTGGCTACACCCATTTATCTATACAGTATAATAAAATCCCGGAGAAAGTCCAATGCAATTAGATAAATCAAAACTCTCTAAGATATCCTCTAAAAATAAAAATAATAATTTTTGTTTTCACTCAATTTCTACTGAATTTACTGTTTCCTTAAAGCCTTTGATTATGGGTGCCTACGTAGAGGTTATTGCTTTAAACCCGTTACCTATTGACACATCAAACCCCTCATCACCGGCCTACAGTTCTTTTGTAAGTCAGTTCAGGCCACCCCCTCGGCTTCGACACCTTATGAGTTTTGCACCCTAAACTTATGGATTTCCATATGTTTCTATATAAGGATTGTACCTTATAGTATATAAACCCTATGGATTAACCTATGGATTGTTATAAGATAAAAAGGATAAAAAAACATTATAGATCTCCTGGATCTAAGACTTCATAAGCAGTATAATTTCCTTCAACGTCTTTTAAAACGCCCAAAGCAACTAATTTGTTAACATGCTTTTTATGGGTCCTTGTATCATCCAACCCACATTCTTTTCTCATCCATTTACATAAAAGATTGAAATAAATTTCGGTGCCAGGTTGAACTTCTTTATAGATAGTTTGGATCAAAATTCTATCATCAGGTTTGATAGATTCATCATTGTGTGTGTGTGATGTAGGTTTGTCAACAAGGATCCCCTCCTCAATTTTTTCAGGATAATCTCCCCAACCTTCCATGCCTAAATGATATTCAATAGCCTTTTGAAGTTCAATGCCAGTGACTACATAATTTGTGCCATATCTTTCTTCTACAAACTCGACAAAATCCTTCCATACTTCAGGTTTTGGGATCCTCACCTGAATTTGATTTGGGATTTTAGATTTTCTGACCATTATCTCACCCTCATCGTTTGCATGAAAATGTTCACTTCTTTTCGGTTTTGTTCAGTTAGATGAAATTCCTTTATAAGCAAACTTGCATCGTTTGCATGAAAATGTTCACTTCTTTTCACTTCAAAATTAAATAAAAAGTTAAAAATAGATAAGTATATATAGTAATAAGTAGAAATAAATATCATTGAAATGTAATAAATAATATTATATGGAATATAATGAAAATGACTTGTTTTTAAAAATAAAGTTTTTCCAACGTTTTCTATAAAATTATTTTTTAATTTAGGTACTCTTTTGATCTGAGCCGATGCACACACACACAGGCAATGTAAATTATTTTTCATAATATCATCCCTATATTTTTATTAAATATTTCCATAGGGATATTTCTGAACTTACTAGTATTTAAACCATAGGGAATAACAAATAGAAATACATTAGTATATATATAGGGAGACCTATAGAAATATATATGGAAGAAAGAGATATGGAGGTATATGAAAATGACATACGAAACTAAAGCAGGACGTGTAAAAGGATCTATAACAACAACTATACCAGCAGCTCTTGTTAATATCCTCAACATTGAAAAAGGAGATAAAATTGTATGGGATGCTGATATTGAAGATAAAGGTGCTACAGTAACAGTAAGTAAAAAAGAAATCAATGAATCAAAATAATCTATTAACTTTGTATACAAAGACAGTATACAACCATCAATAACTCTTCTAAATTCACTTAAACCTTTATCACTATTTAAACAGCATCTTCCTTGTTTTGTTAATAATCTATTAAAATTAGTATTTTGTAGAGCTGACATTAAAGTCAGCCTCTTATAACTTTGATTTTTATTCTATTATTCAGATCATGGATCGTGTCGAATAATCTATGATATTCAGAACTCTTTGGTTTATCTTTAACAAATGAAATCTCTTCTTTTACTTCGCCAAATTCTATTAAGAGCTCATCTATACTTTTTTCATCATCTGTTTGATCAATATCTATATTAATATCCTGTAACAAACCGTTCATTTGCCAACGCTCCAAAGTGTTTGGTAGGTTGGTAAGGGAGAATGTTGAGGAACTGATCCCCTTACCTTCCATTTAATACAAACAAGATGCACCAATAATAACAATGTGCCTTATAACCTTCATGCTACGAGGTTTATAAGTAGGTTATCCTTTGAACATATAAGTACATTTGCATCATATTAATTCTAAATTTATTAGACAGGATAATATTGAATGTTGGCATATAAACTATAAATGAGAGTCCATTTGGGAACTAATAATTATGAAAAAAATAGTTATATAAATTTATCAATTGCAGATTGAATCCTTTTTTCTTCCACAAATTCGGAGTTATATGATTCGAACCAATCCCAAAAATCGTTTACACTGTATTCTATTTTAAATAAATTATGAATACTTCCTGGACTGCCAGGGTCATGACACTTCGCACATAAACTAATCCCATTATTGGGATCTAATGATTTTTTAATATCTCGTTTAACAGGGATAATATGGTGGGCTTTGATATTTAATTTACTATTACATCTTTGACATATGTGATTATCACGATCTTTAACCAATGTGCCCCAATACCACTTAGCAAAATTTAATTCATCTATTGATTCAAATTCAAAACCATTTTCTTGATATTTTTGTAATAATTTTAAAAACCATTTTTTTGAGGATTCAAAAACCTTATCAGGATGCAATTCTTTCCATTTCTTTCTTAACAAATTATGATGATTTTTATTAGATTCGATCCATTTTTTGTTTCTTGCTAAAATATCATTTTTATTCTTTTTATAATATTGTTTAGAGTATATCTTACGTGGGTCCCCTAATTTTTCGTTAAGTTCATTAATAGGCATTAAATCTTTACCTTCCCAATCAAACTCTTCTTTTATTTTATTTTCCTCAATTCTACAAGAGTTGCATAACAAAGCATTTTGTCTAAATGGTTTATCACATTTTTTACAAATTCTCATTTTTATACTCCTTAAACGCCCTTTTACTCTGAAATTCAAACCTATTAGATAGGCGTGTAGGAGCGGAGTAAAAGAACACTCCTACATTATTATATTTAGTTTAAGTCCGTATAAATCTTTCGATAAAAAAAATACTTAATATAATTTTACCAAATCTGGAAAAATTCATCTCTGGAAATATTTGCTTCTTTTAAAATAGTCCTTAAAGTACCTCTAGGAATATTATTAGATGTGGATACAGGTATAGATCGGCAGCCTTCTTTTTCAAAAACAATATGACTGCCTCCACTTTCCTTAGGTTTTGGAGTATATCCTTTCCGTTTAAGCATCCTCATAACTCTATTGGAGGGGGCCTTACTAGGTAATTTGGTCATTTAATGAACGCAAACAATTATTTTTCGATATGAATATTCAGGGTGTTGTTCGCCAGGTTCACTATATTCATTAAAAAGTTCAGCTGATTTTTTAAACATGGCTTCTTTACTACAATCTACTTCAATAGGGATTTCATTTTGTACATTAGGATCATCTAAATATAGTTGTAATGCTTCTTTAACCCTATCCAATGCTTCCTCTTCACTATGTCCATGACTAGATACATAAAATAATGGACATTCAGCGATATATTCTCCACATTCTTGGTATAATACAATTGGCAATTCACATACCTTTACCTGCGAATGCAACTGTGAAACATTCTTATTTTGATTTTTACCTTCATCTACAAATTCTACAAACATTTTCAAACCCCTTCTTTGCAATCTTGGTCGCTTTTTCATACTTTTCGAACTAAGAAAAAATAGTAAAATGGTTCTTAGTGTATACGCACCTCATGCCTATCAAATTTTAACTTCAATTTTATATTATGTATATTTATGATTAATAAATACTCCTCATGACAAATCATTATAAATAATAATTTTATTCTTTTGGAGGTAATTTATCTACAAAATTTTGATTATCAACAATTTGTTGTAATCTATCAACAGTTTTTCTAAGATCTTTTAATTCCTTTTTATCTTCACTATCAATATCATGGACCTGGACTTTTATTTTCTCAATGGATAGATCCTCTATGCAGGTTAAATATTGTTCTTTTAAACTTTCAGGATCTGCTTTGAAATATGCAGTGGATGTCTTCCCAAGACTATGCCCCAAAAAAAAATCTATTGTAATTTGTTGTAATCCTACTTTATTTATTAATGTTGTAGCAAAATATTTACGGCCTACTGCATGACTTCTGAATTTTACCTGGCGATTAGTTTTTCCAAATCCACATTTCTTATTTAATGTTTGAAAATATCTTGCAATCACATTGTCGCGTAAGGGTTTTCCTTCCAAGGTACGGAATAATGGATCAGTTAATTTTGTTGGAGGATCTTGTTTCAAATATTCCAATAATCTTGTTAAGCATTCAGGAGTACAGAACGTAATGATAGGAGTTCCAGTCTTAACTCTTATAATTTTAAAGCATGGAACCAATATGATTGATTGGTCGTTATTATATTCTAATTCTTGTATTATATCACCTATACTAACTATACTATTTACAGGCCTTTCAACATATTCGGAAATACTTTTAAGAAAATCATGATAAGTTAAACTTCTTACTTCAGCACTCCCCATACCTGAACTGGAGATTAATAAAATTAATGCCTGGTATTTTATATTTGCAAAATTTAATGCTTTTGATATATCTTCCTTAGAGGGTATATCTTCGATAGATTCATTTTTAATCCCATGTTTAAGATGCATATCTGGTAAAATAATATCATATTCTTTATAAAATGTCCTAATTGTCGTTATTATTGTACTAATATTAATTTTACTATAATTTTTAGTTTCCAAATATGATTTAAAATTTAATAAATATTTTTTGATAGATCTATTACGCATCCTAATGGCCTTATCTTCATCCCTTTCTGCTTCGTCTATAATCTCTGTTGGAGTTTTATTTAGAAATTCACAGTATATCACAAGGTGTCTATGATATTTTTTAATTGTACTTTCTTTTAATCCCCTGTTTTGAATAAAGGATTTAAATAGTAGATCATCATATAATTGCATGGTTGGTGTTTTATTAGTTTTAGTATAAATATAAATTTTATATTGAAACACGAAAAATGAAACCTTGCACTAAATTGTGAACTGTGTTTATTAAGCAGTTTACAATATAAAAGAGGTTAGGAATTAGCTTTAAGGAGAGTTCAAATGACATGTAACGTATTAGTTGGAGGAGGATGGGGGGATGAAGGTAAAGGTAAATGCATTACCTACCTCTGTTTCAACGATAAACCAGATATCATAGCAAGAGCGGGTGTAGGGCCAAATGCAGGCCACTCTGTTGAATTTAATGGCGAGAAATATGGATTAAGAATGATCCCATCAGGGTTTGTGCACACAGGTGCTAGACTTCTTATTGGGGCGGGAGTACTTGTGGATCCTGAAGTATTCCACTATGAACTCAACTATCTTAATAAATACAATGTAAAAGAAAGAACTTTTGCAGACTTCAGATCTGCGATAATAGAACCAAAGCACAAGGAACAGGATAGGGCATCAGACTATCTTTCAAAGAAAATAGGAAGTACAGGAAGTGGATGCGGACCTGCAAATTCAGACAGAGTCATGAGAGTTGCAAAACTCGCAGGCGATATACCTGAAATGAAAGGTTATACAGCAGATGTTCCAACAGAAGTTAATGAAGCACTCGACGAAGGCAAAGAGGTTTTTATAGAGGGTTCACAGGGATTCGGATTATCACTTTACTATGGTACATACCCATACGTTACAAGTAAAGATACAACAGCAAGTACATTTGCAGCAGATGTTGGTGTAGGACCAACAAGGGTTGATGATGTAATTGTAGTATTCAAATCATACATAACACGTGTTGGTAAAGGGCCGTTCAAAACAGAAATATCACAAAAAGAAGCAGAATCATTAGATATAGAAGAGTATGGTACAGTCACAGGTCGAAGAAGACGTGTGGGTATGTTTGATATGGATCTTGCAAAGGAATCATGCATGATAAATGGAGCAACACAGATTGCACTTACATGCGTTGATAGAATATTCCCAAATTGCGAACGTGTTAAAGATTATTCACAGCTCTCACAAGAGGTTAAAAACTTTGTTGCAGAAATAGAAGGTGAAACAGGAGTTCCTGTAACCATAATATCAACAGGGCCAGATCTTGTGGATACCATAGATCTAAGGGATGAACTTCTTTAATTAATTCTTTTTTTTATTCATACTGTTTTATTTTTAGATTTATTTTAGTTTTTATATTATCCCTTGCTTTATTGGTGTGGTATCTGATAGGTTAGGTGATACAAATGTATGGAGATCCTGAAATATCATATCAAGTGGCTGTATATTTAACAAGGGTGCCACATTACATATGTATTTTATAAATAACAGTCATAATGCCGTTAACATGCTAAAAATTAAAAAGGAAGATGTGAAAATACGTTTCTCAAGATTATAAACGGAATAAAACAGGTGATAATTTTTTCGATTAAATCATCTTATTTTGGATGATTTAATTTTAATATTGTACTTAATTTTTAATAAAAAGTTTTTAGTAAAAACTAGAAACTAAATACTTAGTAATTTGTCTTATTTTGTTCCTACTTTTTTTTCTCTTAGTTTGTTTGTAACAGCACGCCAAATATCTGGATGCTCCTCTTTAATGGCTTTTCTCATTAAGCGTGCAGTTTCAGCACTCATACTAAAATTAGGTTGTGTTTCTTTTAGGTAATGTAATACTACTGCAGATTCATGATCCCAAAAAGCTAAACGAGGTTTATTATTGATCTTCTTAAAAACTTTTTTTATGATGACTTCATCAATTTCACCCTGTTGATTGTTAGTTTTAGTGGGTTTAGATTCTCTTTCAGCTCTTTCTTGTAGTGGCGATCTTGAAATGACTTTTTTTCCATTCATTTATGATCTCTCCAAAAATTCTTCTGTAAATTTAACATAAGCTATAGCACCGGTACTGTCGGGATATTTTATTACACAGGGTATTCCATCGGCAGCACTTCTCTTTACAGGTGCATTTCTGGGGATGATTGTTTTAAACATTTTATCTTTAAAAAATTCTTTCACAAGATATGCAACCTCGTTGGTGAGTTTTTCCCTTTTATCATGCATGGTTAACAACACACCTTTGATTTCTGTTTCGCTGTAAAGTTTATCTTCAACTTCTTTGATTGCATCTAATAAGTCTACAACTCCTTCCATTGCATAGTATTCAGTTTGTACAGGTATTATTACACTGTCACTTGCAACTAAAACGTTATATGCAAGTCTTCCAAGTGTTGGGGGTGAATCAATTATGATCATATCATAATATTCATCAATCCTTTCCAGATATCGTCGGAGTATATATTCTGGTGCTGTTTCTCCTGCTAACTGTTTCTCTACCTTGCTCAGGGATAAATTGCTTGGTAATATGTCTAAATTTTCATAGTCTGTGGGTATTATTGCTTCTTCAATTTCACATTCATCCAACAATACATCGCGTATTGAATAATTTAAGTTAGTTTTATCTATTCCAAGACCGGTTGTTGCATTGGCTTGTGGATCCAAATCCACCAATAAAACTTTTTTTCCTTTCTGGGTTAAGGTTGCTGTTAAATTTATTGCTGTTGTGGTTTTGGCCACCCCACCCTTTTGATTAATTATTCCTATAACTTCAGTCATTTTAAATTCACTCCTGTACTACTTAATTTCAGTTTTACAAATAAAAACTTTTTAGTTTTTAATTTTTAGTTTTTAATATATTAAATTTTAAACCAACCATCTCTATTCAATTTCTTATTATATGATATCTAGTAGATTACATTAAGAGATTAATAACGAGATGTTTAAAACCATCCTGAGTGAGGTCTTTATCAAATGTTTACTAAAAACTAAAAAGTAATTACTAATTACTTTTTACTAATTACTTTTAACTAATATCACTTCGATGATGATCATAATGAAACATTTAGATGTAATCATTAATAGTAAAATATATTTATTTTAAGTAACAATAATATGTAATAGGTTGCAATAAGATAAAGAAATTATTTAATTAATGTGATAAAAATGTTAGAAACTATTCGTAAAGAGATAATAGATCAGAATACCTTTGTTATTCATTTTATTGATAAAAGTACAAATAAAATTACTCCAGATCAAAAAAATGAAATCGATAAATATTCAACAGTTGATGGAAGTGATTTTAAAATGGGTTTACGTATTAATTCTATGCCTCCATCAGTATTAATAGATATAAAAATTAAATATCCCCCAAATTTATATAACCCTAATTATTATGAATTATTAAATAATAATGAGAAATGGTTTCAAAATTTCTACAATAAAATTATGAACTATCAAACAATGGATTACAAAGAAATTGTTAATGATAAGGAACCAAATTGTAAAATAAAAAGTAAATGATTAAATAAAATTACTAGAATTTTTCAGTAATCCTTTTTTGTGCAAGAGTTAATCCGGTTTTTCATTAAAAGATCGCATAATATCTTCAGTATTTTCCTTCACAAAATTAAAAGCTTTAGTAAACCCTTTTTTCTCATCATCATCCATTCTTATGGGTATTATTTTTTCTATACCCTCTTTTCCAATCATGGCAGGCATTCCCAAACATACATCTTTTACCCCGTCTATTTCCCCGTTGAGATATGTAGAAACAGAGAAAATCTTTTTTTCATCTTTTAAGATGGTTTTAACAACATCGGAAATGGCGTAGGCTGGCCCGTATTCAGTGGCACCTTTACTACCAATTATTTCATTCCCTGCTGAGATTACTTTTTTAATGTTTTTTTCGATATCAAAATCTTGGTCATCCTGAAAATAACAATATTTTACAAAGTCACTGATAGGTATACCGCCAATAGAGGTTAAACTCATGAGTGGCACCATATAAACACCATGCTGACCAATTACCCTAGTATGGATTTCATTGATATGTACTTTGAAATGTTTAGCAATGTAATTCCTTAGTCTAAGTGAATCAAGATGATTTCCAAGACCAAAAACCTTATTTTTACTAAGATCAGACGTTTTTAATGCAACATATGTCATTACATCGACAGGATTTGTTACAACTAGCACTACAGATTCTGGAGAATATTTAGAGATATCTTTAGCATATTTAGCAACTATTCCTGCATTTTTTTCAGCGAGCTCCATTCGTAAAATGTTGGGATTTCTCGAAATTCCAGCTGTTAAAACAATAACATCAGAGTCTTGAATAATTTCAATGTCGCTTGATGTTTTTATTGAAAGATCACTCCCCATAGCTGCCATTGCATCATATATGTCAAGAGATTCTCCCTTGATCTTTTTAATACTTTGTTCCCTTGAAATAAGTACCAAATCATCCACATATCCTTTTTCAGCTAATAAAAAGGCAGATGTACTGCCAACATTACCTGATGCACCAATTATACTGACTTTCATAAGATCACCAAAATTTATTTTTAAAATTTTATAAAATTAAAGAATAATAAGGAATATATACTCTATATTAAGGCTCTATAATTTTTATTATTACAAAACAAACTTATATAATTTGCTTTAATATTAATTCTTAAAATATTAGCATAAATTAGTTTATAACAAATTTAAGATTGTAAAATAATAGTATTAAATTTGATAGGTACGATTAATTTATCTTCTTTAACGTAAATAATCCTATTGTACAAGGCATCTATTCTTATGAAAAGCGCTAGCATTGATAAATTTTTCATTACCCGGAAAAGTGTAGATAGACTACATATTTCAATTTCCACATAAACATAATTCTAAAAAGATATATTTTTATTCATTAAGATGTAGTAATAATAGTCCTTATCTTTTCGTACCAGTTATTATAACATATCATACTTGTAAAAAAAACCATCTTTTGATAGGAATTCATATTCTATTTATCTCCCATAATGATTTTATAATTCAATCATATTCCCACATAAACCCTTTAATCCGCAGGTTTCCTTAATATAATTGGATAAATCACATTTGCAAATATAAGTTTCGTTATTAGTTGGTAGTTAATAATTTGGTAGGTTTAAATTTAGATGTTATTAAAATTACGCCATCTACTGTGTGATCGATTAGATTAATGCATTTAAAAAAAATGAACTGGAATGTTCAAATAATATTATATATTTCAAAATTTGTTTCCATGACTAAACATTTGAAATTATTTATTAATCGACTTAAATAATATTTATATTATTTAAATAAAATATGGGCTTTTTTTGTAAATTACTGGCACTTTTATGTTATTTTTATGATG
>NZ_JAIOUQ010000012.1 GCF_019931065.1 Methanobacterium spitsbergense
GCTCAGAACTTCTACTACTCAAACAACAGACTACCCACCTACGTGAGTTACGGTAGCAGCAAGATAAACATAGACACATTTCAGAGGATGATTGCACTTCAGGGATTAGAAATTAATTTAAGAAGCGAAGGATTGAGTTCTCTTATAGGTAAACCTGTCTACATCACCAGTGACAATATTATCAACTCAACAACCGACAATGACCGGATAAACAACATAGTTAATGGTTTAAGAGCACTTGAAATAAACGCATATAATATGGGTTTAGGCCCGAACACACATATATCCGTTCTTCAATCTAGTAGTGTTCCTAACAATGCCTTGGTAATCGACATATATGGGGGTGCATGTGCAGGAACATTGTATGAAATGGGTACATCATGGTACAAGTCTATCAGAGGTACAAGAGAAGTATTCACCGTCTTTTGGCCACCAGCTAAAGTTATAACTGGATTGGCATTTTTGGAGAGGGCTCATGATGATAACTTTTCACCAGTGTCCTTTACAGGTTTAGCACATCCTGACGAGTACTTAGTAAATAACGGATACGAATATATCTACTCTGGAGATATAACCAGCATTGTAAACGCTATATTTTATCAAGCAACACATTAAATCCAGAAACAACCAGATAATTTTAGAATCCTTTGGATTCTACAATTATTTCTGGGCATTTCTCTCTGCAATCTCTACTTCAATCTTAAATTTAAAAAAAGAAATTCTAATAATCAAAATAAACTCCTTAAATTAGGAAACGCCTAACATCTATTTTCAATTTTCTGTCCCGTTTAGACCAGTATTAGATAACATGAATTGGAAATATACTATTTTATAATTATTTATATCTGTCGGAGATGTAATGAATTAACGAATTAAATATGTTATTTAACAAAAAAAAATGTTAGTTTTTAAATAATAGATATCATAAATAAATTCCGAAATAATTTATCGCAACAAACTTATAGAACATTTGATAGGTGTGTATTTCATTATATACATTTTTATTTCTCAAAAAAATGTTATTTCGTTCAAGTAAACCATGGCAAAATAAATTTTATGAATTTTATTTTATATGTATTCAATTATGTGAAAAAGGTCACATAATCCTTGTTTTTTATTTAAAAGTCTTTCTATTTTGGTTGTTATTAAACAATATATTAATAGTCCATATTGTAAATAATATCAAAGGAGGGTAAATAATTTTTTTTGTTAAAAAAAACTTTTTTTGGGAGGGGGTGGAAAGATTTATAGAATAAATAAATTTTCAATAAATGATATAAAGAATTATGATAATTTAATGGTTTTTGCAATTGTAATAACATTATTAGGGATTATTTTTGCTTTGGGTATGGGTAATGTTTCAGCTGTTCCAGGAGACACTATTTATGTTAATGGAAATAGTACACTGGGAAATGATGATTGGAATGGTGAATCTGCAACATATCAATCAGGTATAATCGGCCCGAAATATTCAATAAAAAACGCAACAGGAACAGTAAACGAAAATGGAATGGTAAACATTGCTGATGGACAATACACTGGAAGTGACTACGATGGAATTTCCATTACTAAGAACATGACGATTAATGGTCAAAGTAGAGAAGGCACTATAATAAACGGAACAGGTAACTACCAGATATTCCATATCCAAAATGGAATATATGTTACAATCAACAGCCTAACACTAACCAACGCATATTCACATCAGGGTGGTGCTATCTACAATGAGGGTATTTTGACTGTAACAGACAGTAATCTCATAAATAACACCGCAGGTCATAGTGGTGCTGCTATCTGGAGTAGTGGTACTGTGACTATAACAGACAGTAATCTCACCAGTAACACCGCATTTATGGGTGGTGCTATCTACAATAATGATGGTACTTTGACTATAACAGACAGTAATCTCACCAGTAACACCGCAGATTATGGTGGTGCCATCTATAGTTATTATCTGGGAAATGTGAGTGTTACAAATTGTACAGTCACAAGTAACTGGGCACAAATGTATGGAGGTGCTATCAACAATAATGGTATTTTGACAGTTAATAACAGCACATTCACCAGTAACACCGCACAATATTATTGTGGTGCTATCTTCAATAATCAGGGTACTGTGACTGTTAATGGCAGTACTTTCATCAGTAACACGGGTGATGGTGTTGGTGGTGCTATCTACAATAATGATGGTACTGTGATTGTAAACAACAGTACTTTCACCAGTAACACCTCAAATTCTGGTGGTGGTGCTATCTGCAATACTTTTGGTAATATAACAGTAAACAACAGTACTTTCACCAGTAACACAGCAACTGTTGGTGGTGGTGCTATCTACAATTATGTTGGTACTGTGACTGTTAATGGCAGTACTTTCACCAGTAACACCGCAAATTCTGGTGGTGGTGCTATCTACAATGATGGTGCTACTTTGACTGTAAACAACAGTACTTTCACCAGTAACTTTGCATCTTATGGTGGTGCTATCTACGCTAAGTACGATTCTGGTGATACATTGATAAACAACAGTACTTTCATCAGTAACACCGCAACTTATGATGCTGGTGCTATCTACAATGATGCTGGTGCTACTTTGAATGTGAGTTTCTGTCGAATTATAGGAAACACTCCATATGATATATATTCTAGTGGAGGTTCTTGTGATGTTGATTATAATTGGTGGGGGACTAATTATGTTGGATCCAATCCAGTTACAGCAGAAAGAGTCGTAGGGACAACTGTTTCTAAGTGGTTAGTTCTAACTACTACATCGGATCCGAACACCATTAATACTGGTGAAACCTCAAATATCACAGCTGATCTTTTACATGATCAAGATGGTGTTTACCAAGACCCTGCAGGTGGTCATGTTCCTGATGGAATTGTTGTGAATTTCGCAAGCGATGCATTAGGCACAGTTAACCCATTAACAGGTACTATGATTAATGGTGAAGCGTCAACCATCTTTACAGCAGGTTTAAATCCTGGAATATCTGCAGTAACATCTACTGTTGATGCAGAAACTGTAAATACAGATGTTACAATTAACTCAGCTGCACCTCCAGTTGTTACCAGTACAGATCCGGTTAACAATGCAGTTAATGTCGCATTGAATAAGGTTATAGAGATAACCTTCGACAAAAACATACAAATCGGAATGAACCCTTGGATAGAACTCTATGAAACAGTAACAGGAAACACAAAAACATTCACAACAAACATATTAGACAATATATTATCCATAACACCATCCTCACTACTAGCACTAGGAACACAATACTCTGTTATCCTACACTCCAACAGCATCACAGATATGGCAGGAATTGGATTAGCAGCTCCTTATACAACAAGATTCACTACAGAGGCTGCACCAGTTGTTACCAGTACAAGTCCAGTGTACAATGCATTTAATGTCGCATTGAATAAGGTTATACAGATAACCTTCGATAAAGCCATACAACTCGGAACCAATCCATGGATCGAACTCAAAACAAGCAACAGTGGAACAATAGTACCATACACAACAAACATAATAGGAAATGTACTATCAATAACACCTAACTCACTCTTAAATGCAGGAACTAAATACACAGTCATCCTACACTCCAACAGCATAACAGACATGCAAGGAAATGGTTTAAACACACCGTACACAACCATATTCACAACAACCTTACCACCAGTCGTAACAAGCACAAGTCCAATGAACAACGAAGTTAATGTGGCTGTAAATAAGGTGATACAAATCAACTTCAGCAAAGCCATCCAACTCGGAACTAACTCATGGATAGAACTCAAAAATCAATACGGACAAATAAAACCATACACAACCAGTATAAACGGTAACACACTGAATATAACAGCCAACGCAGCATTTGCAAGAGGAACAACCTACACAGTCATACTACATTCAAACAGCGTTACAAGCACAGGCGGAGCAGGACTAACAACACCATACACAACAAAATTCACAACAACCACAACATAAAATAAATTAAGTGAAATAGAGGATTAAAAATCCTCACATATTTTTTTTATGTAAATAATGGATATTTAGATCAAGTTCTAAAAAAAATAAACCTGTTTTCTGATAGTATTCTCTAAATATGAAGGATAGACCAAAAAAACTAAACAATTAACTTTGAAATACTATTTTGCCTGCATACTTTGCTTTAGATTTCCTTAAAATATTTGATTTTCAAGAATAAATCAATTTCATATAATGTTTGAAAAAAATATTTTTAAGATATTGTCCACTCTGACATATTATATCTCTTTAAAGTTTAATTTATTCAACAAAATTAAGATTGTGTATGAATTTATTGTATTCTTCTCGTAGTTTTTCGCTTGGAGTAGAAAAATAGTTCCTTGTAGTGGATCCTTTCGGTGTCCCATGAGCTGGCGTATGTAATGATGTGGCATTCCTGATTCTTCCAAATTATTATCGAAGATTTTCCTAAGAATATTGCTATGAAAGAAGATTTGTCTTCCTATAAAACCCCATTCACATTCTATATTGAGTTTCCTTAAGAACCATTGAAAAACATCACTCCTTAATCCTTTACCTGTCTTGCCCCTAAAAAGTTTATCATTCACATTTTTAGGAGGATGTTCATTAAATAAACTAAAATTTTTCTAGTAGTTTCAGGAGTGTTGAATGTTACATGAGATGTACCACTCTTAATACGTTGAATATGCCACATTGGGACCATATCCTTGCAAAAATCTTTAATTGCCATGTTATTTAATTTGTTGATTTGATGATACTCTTGTGGGATGTTTATTGCATTTAAGAAGTCTGAAACCTTAAGTTTTAATACATCACCAAGACTAATGCCGCTACTGGACATTAAAAGAATAATTGCTTGATATTTAGTGTTACAATAACTCAATGCTTTTTTAACATCTTCTTTTGTGGGTATGGCTTCTTTTTTAAGGTCTGGTATAAATGCATGATATGTGCGTTTGGGTAGATCTATTTCATAATAAGCATAGAATCCTCTGATGGTTGTAATAATGTCTTCTATTTTTTGTGGACTATAATTATGGCTAATTAGATGCTTCTGTAGATCTATGAGATGTACTTTGATTCTTCTTAATCTTTTCCTGATGCCTATGTCTTCATCAGCTTCCGCTTCCTCAATTAGTTGTTAATGTCATTCCAGTTATATTGGAATAGATACTTAGCTTTATGGTATAGCTCCGTATTGTTTCAGGTCTCAAATTGCGAAAATGGATGTATTCTCTGTATAATGCATCAAAACTAATATCTTAATATATGGGCTTATTTATAGATTTATTCATCAATACATGCCTTAATTCATAAATAAATACAATTAAAAGGCAGGAATTAAACCCAAGACCATTAGTTTACGATTCACATGCTATCTATATATGTGTATGTGTGTATGGCTATATGTATACGTATTTAAACTCATCTTTGAATTTAATAATATATATGGGCTTATTTATATATATACGTTTATATAAGATTAAATATATCCCAAAATTGGAGTTTACATTATAATTTCAATCCATTGTCTTTTATTTTTTTAATAACATCTGATAAAACAGTTTTGAATTCTTCTAAATGTTCTATATTTTCATCTGTAATACGTCAAATTAAACCATTTTTACCTTCTTTAGTAAATGTTTTTAAACTTGAATATAGCTCTATTACAGATTTTCCATCTTCTACTTTACTTAATATACTATAATATTTAATATGTATACTATTGTCGTATCTGCTTACTGGAGAATAACCCTCAAATATGCTTACTAGCTCTCCATCCAAGTTTATGTTCATTGAAAAACTAACTTGTCCCCAATTTATCTTTAAACTATTTTTATCTGAAAATTTATTAAATCGATAAAGAAACTTATTTGGTTCATCTAAAGATTCTAAAAATTCATTATCAGATATTATCTTTCTATTATTAACTGATTTTCTCATTTGAGCTTCCGTGGTTTGACCAATTACCCCTGGTACAAGTGTTTTCAATTCCTGACAATTATTTACCCAATATATTGATTAATTTCCACAGCCAATACATCTGCAGGATCCATCTGTTCATTCAAGAATTCAACAATAGTTTTAAGCTCGTTTGGAATCAAATCAACAACAAATACCATTCGTATTTTGCCAGCTCGAAGATTTGTTTTAACTTTTTCCCAATTTGTTCGGATCAATACTTAATTCTGGATCTTTACCTAAAAAATCGTTTAAATCTTCCTCATCAACTCTGGAAATTATTTCCTCCATATTAATATAAAGCACGGCGTTTGCAGCATAATCAAACATTTGACCTACTAGTTCTTTTCAAATATGATTATTAGCGCTTTTTTTTACTTCTATTATAGTGGCTCTGGAGAAGAGCTTAAATAGGAAGGTTCTAAGTTAATATCATGTGTTGAATCCATTATAAAAGACATAAATTCATTATTTCCCTAACTTATTTTTTTTACTACAAAGAGGGTGATAAATTGATGAATCCATGGCTTGCCTTAGCAATCGGTTTTGCTATAACTCTATTTATATTTGCATTTGTAGGAGGGGGCTGATAAGTCCCTATTTTTTTTAATGATGGACAGCTACCATTGCTTAATAGATGTAAATACTCTAGGAATTTAAGATAATGCGCATGATAATACCATTTATTAAACCTATTACTATTCGTGTTAATCATTATAGACATAATGTAATACAATGATTTAGGATGCCATAGAGAACAATAAATATAAAACGATGATAATACAAATTTAATACAAGGATTTTAGTGATTAAAAGATGGAGGGTGAATAAATTTGATATTAGAAAATAGGAAGTTAAAGGTTACACTTCCCCTATTGCTAATGGGTCTTGCAATACTGTTTTCATTCAGTATTCAAGCAGTATCTGCAGACCCAGCACAACTCTATGTGAATTCTAGCTCGGGAAACGACAACTACAATGGAGAATCTCCGGTATTTGTAAGTGGAATAGTAGGGCCGAAAAAAAGCATTAAGAACGCGACAAACGCCGTAATAAGTGATGGAACAGTGCATATCGCATCTGGTATCTACAATGAAAACAATATAGCTAATTTTAACAAAAATATTAATTTCATTGGAGAAAACAAATATCAAACCGTAATAGACGGAAATAAACTTGGAGGGTTATTCTCCTTAGGTGCGCAAGGGGTGACTTACAGTTACTCATTCGCCAATATGCAATTCCGTAACGGGAGTGCATTTAATGGTGGAGCAATCTCTAATACTTGCGGTAATATTTTAATTGATAACTGTATCTTCAAAAATAATATAGCATCTTATTCTGGAGCTGCAATTTACGGTTTCGGAACAGGCAGTGCTCCTGCAACTTTTACAATTAGCAACTGCAACTTCACCAACAACTCTGCAAGTCATGGGGCAATTGGTATTGGTTTGACCAGTTTAAGTGTAACAGGTAGTGATTTCACAAGTAATACAGGATCAGTAGCAAGTATAATCTGGAGTAATTTTGGTACAATATCGAATTTCCAGTTCAACCGCGTCATAGGAACAGGTAATTTAATTAGTAGTGATTATGGTGGAGATGTTAGTCTTAACTGGTGGGGTTCAAACAGTGACCCTTCAGCAAAATTAACAGGAGTAACTGCATATAATTGGCTTGTCTTACTATCCAATTCAAATCCAACTACAATTGATGCCGGAACAACTTCTACTGTAACTGCAAATTTACTTTATGATAATTGGATTTTACAAGATCCAACCAATCCTGATTTCTACTACCACGACCCTGCAGGTGGTCATGTTCCTGATGGAATTGTTGTGAACTTTGCAAGCGATGTATTAGGCACAGTTAACCCATTAACAGGTACTATGATTAATGGTGAAGCATCATCCATCTTTACAGCAGGTTTAAATCCGGGAATATCTACAATAACATTAACTGTTGATGCAGAAACTGTAAATACATATGTTACAATTAACTCAGTTGCACCTCCAGTTGTTACCAGTACAGATCCGGTTAATAATGCAGTTAATGTAGCTTTGAATAAGGTTATAGAGATAGTCTTTGACAAAAACATACAACTCGGAATGAACCCTTGGATAGAACTCTATGAAACAGGAACAGGAAACACCAAAACATTCACAACAAACATATTAGACAATGTATTATCAATAACACCCACCTCACTACTAGCACTAGGAACACAATACTCTGTTATCCTACATTCTAACAGTATAACAGATATGGGTGGAATTGGATTAGCAGCCCCTTATACAACACGATTCACAACAGAAGCTGCACCAGTTGTTACCAGTACAAGTCCACTTTACAATGCATTTAACGTCGCATTAAATAAGGTGATACAGATAACCTTTGATAAAGCCATACAACTCGGAACCAATCCATGGATCGAACTCAAAACAAGCAACAGTGGAACAATAGTACCATACACAACAAACATAATAGGAAATGTACTATCAATAACACCTAACTCACTCTTAAATGCAGGAACTAAATACACAGTCATCCTACACTCCAACAGCATAACAGACATGCAAGGAAATGGTTTAAACACACCGTACACAACCATATTCACAACAACCTTACCACCAGTCGTAACAAGCACAAGTCCAATGAACAACGAAGTTAATGTGGCTGTAAATAAGGTGATACAAATCAACTTCAGCAAAGCCATCCAACTCGGAACTAACTCATGGATAGAACTCAAAAATCAATACGGACAAATAAAACCATACACAACCAGTATAAACGGTAACACACTGAATATAACAGCCAACGCAGCATTTGCAAGAGGAACAACCTACACAGTCATACTACATTCAAACAGCGTTACAAGCACAGGCGGAGCAGGACTAACAACACCATACACAACAAAATTCACAACAACCACAACATAAAATAAATTAAGCGAAAATTAGAGGATTAAAAAAATCCTCACATATTTTTTCTATTTTTTTTAAATGTAAATAATCGGATATTTAGGATTAAGTTCTAAAAATACAGCTTGTTTTCTGATGGTATTCTCTAAGTATGAAGGGATAGCCCAAAAAATCTAAACTATTGACTTTGAAATAGTATTTTGCCGGCATACTGTACAAGGAATTATTAGTATAATATCCATTTCAGTAAGAGAACAGTCAATTCATAATATAATATCTCTATTCATAAATCTGAATTGTATAAATATGTTTTAAGAATTCTACTCTTACACTCCTAAAGTTTATTTATTTTGTAGACATAAACCTAAACTATTCATAAAAATATTAAACAAAAAAGTGTAAGAATATTATCTTTAGAGAGTTTACTCCAATGGAGAGAATCTTCTTTTACATACAATATTTTCATTGATTTAGAGGTAGATAATTTAAGTTTGAGATAAATAAAGAGTTTTTTTATTAATTTTAGAGTGTTTATCTGATGATTACTAGACTAAAACATATTAATATATGTCTTTACAATAAATGGGATATGTTTACTCATAGATGCATTTATTTAATTAGGGTTTTGAATCTATCCCAATTCCATTATCTTTTATAGAGAAAAGATATTGTGCTTCTTCTTTTTCAACAGATATGTATATCTTTGAAGTTTCTTCGATATTTAATAGCATTTCCAATTAGATTCTGAAATAACTGAATCATGGACTTGTCATTCCCCATAGATAATAGGAAAAGGATCCTGAGTGATAACAGCATTATTTTCATCTATTGCAACCTTTAAATTAGTTAATGTTTCTTCTAATACTTCCTCAAGTTTAACAGAGCTAAATTCTCTACTTTTACGAGTTACTTAGGAATAAATAAGTAACTCATTTATCATATCATCAAGGGCCGTTTAACCCTATCAACAGCAAACCCATAAATTCCTCAAAAAGAACTACGTGAACCACCTTTTTCTATGAGTGATGATCAACAAATAACCTAAAGAACATGTTAAATGGAATTTTCAGCTGAGACAAGATGGAATTATGTTCAATAGTTTGTTGAATAAACGATGCGAGTAAAATTAGTGGTATAAACGATTTTTAATAATGATCCAGAAGAAGAGAAAAAGGATCTATCAGGGTTTTTTGGTATTATTTGATTGTATAAATTAGAATAACTGAAAGAGCAGTGGTGCATAGAAGGGTATTATTAAAAAGAGGAATGTATTAGATAGTCCGTGTGAGAGAGTGATTCCAATTATACTTCTTGTTTTTTGGAAGGCATAACCATAGAACAGTGCTACAGCGAACACAAATATAAGATCATAAAAAGAATCCCATCCGATGTGGAGAGCTGTAAATAATAAAGCAGTATATAAAAGCCCTAATAATGTACCAAAAACATTTTCAGCATTTTTTTGAATAATCCCTCTGAATAAAAGTTCCTCTGCTAATCCTGTTGAAATGATCAATATGACCGAGGCAATAATCAAATTAACAGGATTTAAAGTTGCAATTAATGGTTTGGGTTGAAGTATCAAATATTCAATTGTACCCAATAATATACCGGTTAAAGCAATTAATAGTTGTATCTTTTTATTACCCCAAATTAACCCTATATGTTTTCTTGTAAGTCCTTGACTCCTCATAATAGTATATGTAGCAGCAAATAACGGTGCTGCAATAACTGGGAACCAATATAATGTAGGCACTTGCAGTAATGGTATAGAAAGACCAATAATCCTTATCATTGGCAATACCATCATGGATCTAAGTAGAATGGAGTAATTATGCGAAACATTAAATGATGAATTTATCAGAAGTGCAAAAAGTATAACAGTTTCTAAAACAAGTCCAAGTTCCTTATTCAAAAAAGTCACACATAACTCTGCAAGGATTAATCCAACCAAATATGTAACAGCAAGTATTTTCTCGTTTCTTGTTGATTTAACTTTAGAACGTTTACTAGAAACTTCCTGGATCAATTTGTTGATACCTTTTTCCCTAACGCGTTCACCCATCTTTTCAAAAATTGAAGCTGAACTTTCATATTCAATTATCGCATCTTCCCATGCATCCTGCGATTCATAGGTTCCACCTACAAGTGATTGAACAACTGCTTTTCTTTCTTGATCCTTTTTATTATCAAATTTGTTGATAGCATCTAAATAATATCCTCTTGCTTCAACAAATTTTCCTAACTTTTCCTGTATTAATCCAATTCCAGTTAGAGCATATCCTTCACCAGTATTATCTTCAGCTTGTTCATATGCTTTCAAAGATTTTTCGTAGTAATCCTGTCCATTTTTGTAGTCTTCACTTTCAACGTAGATATTGCCAATTTCCAGAAGTGTATCTGCTTCAGTTTTTTTATCATCTTCATTTTTAAGATAATCCAATGCCTTATTATAATACTTTAAAGCCTCTTCAAAAGCACCATGTTCATGAAACTTTGATCCTCTATCTAAAAATTCTTGTGCATTCTTCCGAACCATGTTTATAACCTTGAAGAGTATATTAAATAAATTGCGAAGAAACTAACATTTAATTTAATTACATTATTGGTAGATATAAATTTATCCAATAAAATTACTTGTTACTCTTTTAATATACAGTTTTGTTGAGTTCACTTCATAAGTGTCTAATTACAGAAATAAAATAAAGATATAGGAAATGGGAGATTATAAAAATGAGTTGGAATGATAAAAATATTTTAATCACAGGTGCTGATGGTTTTGTTGGGTCATATCTGGCTGAAGAACTTCTAAAAAATGGATCTGATGTTTATGGATTGATACAGAGAGGAACAGGAGATTTGTATTCTAAAAATTTAACAGATCATGGTTTAGAAAAGGACCTTAAAATTATTGAAGGTGATTTAACCGATATAACTTCCCTTGCTAATGCATTAGATGAATCAGAGCCAGATTATGTTTTTCATTTGGCTGCACAATCATTTGTACCTGCTTCATTCAAGAATCCTTTAGCAACACAAATGATAAATGGTATAGGAACTGCAAATCTTTTAGATGCAATCAGAATTAAAGAATATAATCCCAAAATAATTTTTGCAGGTTCAAGTGAAGAATATGGTATGATAATAACATCTAAAGAGCAGTATGATCATCTTAAAGCACAATATAAGAATATTTTCCCAAAACCTGAAGAAATTCCAGAACTACCCATAAAAGAAACCAATCCACTAAGACCCATGTCTCCATATGCAACTTCAAAGGTTTATGGTGATTTTTTAATGAGAAATTATTTTAATTCATTTGGATTGAACACGATTGTTTCAAGGGCGTTTAACCATGAAGGTGCTGGAAGAGGACTAATGTTTGTAACATCTGTAATCACAGATCAAGTTGCAAAACTTAAATCTGGACAAATAAATCGCATAAAAATAGGAAATCTAAACTCATTCAAAGACTGGTCACATGTAAAAGACATTATTATGGGTTATATGAAACTAGCTTTAAATGGTAAATCTGGAGATGTTTATAATCAAGGATCAATGAGAACAAATTCTGTATTGAGTTACATACTACTCAGTTTAGAACAAGCAGGTTATAATATTAATATGATAGAAACATTCAAAGGTGAAAAAAAAGTATCAAACCCCACAGAAATAGATACTAATCCCATCTTTGGTGTTAAATTCGATAAAACCCTTGTTGATCGAAAGATGCTTGAAGAGGATCTAGAATACTCAATTAAAGATAAAGGAATTAATGTATTAACAGACCATGGAAAAATTGCTGTAGAATTTAATCCAGAAAGATTCAGACCAGCAGAAGTTCCAATAATGCTTGCTGATACACGAAAGATTCAAAAAATTGGTGCTAAAACAGATTACTCCATAAAAGATATTATAAATGATCAGCTAAATTACTTAAATAAATAAATTTCAAAACATTAAAATAACTGTTATATATGAACAAAAATCAATTAATATTATTATATTTAGATTACAGGAAAATTTGGGATTAATTCATTTATAAATTTGTTAAACTTTATAAATCATTCTTTAAAAGGAGAATAATTAATGTACAAGAATAAAATTTTAGTTGTAGATGAGAAAAGATTAGATACAATTAAAATTAAAGAAAAACTTGAAAAATTCGGTTACAAAATATTAACAGCTACAACCGGTAAAGAAGCAGTAAAAATTGCAATTGAAAATAATCCCGAAATTATTCTCATAGATTTACAGCTAACAGGAAAAATGAGTGGAATAGAAGCTGTAAAAAAAATTCATTCATATCGTAATATCCCTATTATCTATATGACAGATTATTGGGATGAAGAGATATTAGAAAAAGTTAAATTAACTAATCCCTATGGTTTTATTTTAAAACCCTTAAAAATAATCGAAATCAATGCCAATATCCAGATGGCAATTTACAAACATCAATCTGACAGTAAAAAAAGAGAATTTTCAGAACGTATCACAGCCATAATACCTGCTTACAACGAACAAGTAACAATTGGAAGTGTGGTTTTAAAAACCAAAATGTATGTCAACAGAGTAATTGTTGTGGATGATGGAAGTACTGACAAAACAGTAGAAATAGCTGTTCTTGCTGGTGCGGAAATTATAAGACATAAAACCAATATGGGTAAAGGAAAAGCCCTTAAAACAGGTTTTGAAGTTTCAAAAGGTGCACAAATAATTGTGACATTGGATGCTGATGGTCAACATAGATCATCAGATATACCGAAACTTGTAAAACCCATAATAGATGGGGAAGCTGATATTGTTAATGGAAGTAGATATATTGATGGCAATGATAAAAATACCCCATCATATAGAAGAGTTGGTCAAACTGTTTTAGATAAAGCAACAAACTTCAATGCAAAAACCAAAATAACAGATAGTCAAAGTGGGCTCAGGGCATTTGCATCTTATACAATTCCTGCATTTAAATTCAGAGAAACAGGTTATGGTATTGAAAGTGAAATGATCATAGAAGCTTCAAATGCGGGATTTAAAATCGTAGAAGTTCCAATAGGAGTACGGTACGATGTTGATGGTTCTAAAATGAATCCTTTAAGCCACGGTATTGGTGTATTGGTCAAAGTTCTCCAGGATATAGAATTCAATAGACCCCTTTATTATTTCACATTACCCGGAGTTATTATGATAGCTATAGGTTTAATATCCGGTTTAATATTCTTTGGATCTTATCTCGATCATAGAAGCAGTAGTCTTGCACCAACAACATTAGCTGCATTGTTAACAATAGCTGGAACATTTATAGCATTTACTGGAATAATACTCCATTCAATTAGCAGGATGATTGAAAGAGTATTGGATAATTAAATTATGATTTTCTTATTAATAACATCATACTCTATTTTAAACCAATTCATTAAATTAAATACAAAAGCCAACTCCACATAAAGGTATTTAAATGAATATTTTATTTTTTAAATTGACAAATTTAAATTTTTATGTATCTTGAATATGCATGAAAAATCTTAAATTTCTAAAATATATTGATACTTATTCACATACATTAATCTTCTTATAACTTATTTATGAATAATTTATATCTTGATTATAATTATAAATAATAATATAAATTTTTTTTGCTTTCACAAATATTATAAATCTTATAATTAGTATTAAACCAAATTATAAATCTTAATTTTATAAATAGTTCATTATTAATTTTATAACAATTAGAAAATTGTTAGGTAATCTATATAAAGAATTTAAGGTTAATAAACAGCTTTTAATTAATTTACTTTAAATTTAATATAAATATTTGTGAATTTTATCACATTGAATTCAATAAATTTATTAAATTCTGAAGTCAATATTATAATATAAACAACTTTATGAAAAAAGTGAAATTTTATTTACCCCTTTTCGTTGTTTTATTTTAAATTTTTATTAATATAATTGGAGGTGAAAACGTGCAAAAAAAACATACAATAAAAAGCCAAAAACTTATTTTTACGCTTGTATTTACACTTATATTATTAGTGGTGGCTATGGGTGCTGTTTCTGCAGCAGATAACCCATCAGATAACCAAACTTCAATAAGTGTAAATCATGCTATACATACAGAAACTTCAACTTATCAAAACAAAAGCAATAAAGATCTATCAAACTCAACAAAATCAGCAAATAAAAATGTAAAAGATCCTCAAATATGGAACAATGGAGTTCCTGTATCTCGAGGAGGACAACCTGCAGGATATAACTGGGGAACAATACAAAACGCGATAAATAATGCACTTCCGGGCGATACTATAATGCTGGAAAATGGAGTGACATTTAGTGGATCAGGTAATACTCAAATTAGTCTAACAAAAAACTTGAACTTTGATGTTTTAGATGGAGGTACAGCTACTATTGACGGTAGCGGTAGTAGATGGGGTTTTATAGTTCATAGCGGCATTACAGCCACTTTCAACAATATCATATTCCAAAACATGTTCTATATCCTTAGTGGTGGAGCATTAGAAAATGATGGTGGAACACTTACTGTTAACAACTGTATCGTGAAAGACAATCAGGCAATAATAGATGGTGGAGCTATCTATAATCATAACAATGGTAACCTGAATGTGAATTACTGTTCAATATATAACAACCGGGCAGGTGCCGGTTCAGGTATATATACTACAGGTTCAGGCACAGTTAACATAGCAAACAACCAAATCTACAGCAACAATAATGGAGATGGTACTGGAATATGTGTTAATAGTGGAAACCCTAATATCATAGGTAACAACATCTACAGCAACTATTGGAGAGGTATCTACATCCTTAGTGGAAATGCTGCTATTTCAAACAATAACATCCACAACAACGGCCACGCTACTCGTAGCGGAGATGGTATCCATATTGATGGTGGTAATCCAGTAATTACTGGTAACAACATCAGAAACAATGCAGAAGACGGAATCCATGCAGATCTATTTACAGGAAGTTCAAGTAACCCACTTCAGATCCATTACAACAGCATAGTGGATAATGGAGAATGGGGATTACATGTAATGAACGGAGTCTATGTAAACGCAATCCACAATTGGTGGGGAACCAATGCTCCCAATTATATACGCCAACTCCTTGATCCTTCACACCCTCGTGACATATTCGAACAACGTTTAAGTTTCAGTAGCCAACGTGTTACATGGAATCCATATTTATACCTTAGAATTATGGCAAATACTCCCATATACAACGGAGATACTTCAACTGTCACAGCTTACCTTACAACAGACAACAATAATAACATAGCACCCGGAACTGTTCCAGATGGGACTACAGTAAATATCAGCTTGACTGATGGACCTTATGGAAGCCTTACACTACCATTAACACGAACTACAACTGAAGGTATAGCCACTATACTTTTCACAGCCAACGATCCAAATGCACCACATACACAAACTGTTATGGCAACAGTTGATCATCAATCAGTTACTACTGGAATTTTAATTAATCCTAAAGCACATGTGACCATGACAAAAACAAATAATGGTCCTGTATATGTTGGACAAACCGGTACATTTACAGTAACAATAAGTAATAACGGTCCCAATGATGCTACAGACGTAACAGTCACTGACCCATTTATAACAGGATTTACATACACCCCCTCAATCGGAACATATGACCCTGGAACAGGAATATGGACCATAGGAACATTAGCAAATGGTGCATCAGCAACATTAACCATTACTAAAAACCCAATGGCACCAGGCGATGTAGGAACAATACCCAACACCGCAACAGAAACACAAACAACCTTCAACCCAACACCAATAACACCACAAACATCAAATCTAATCATAAACCCAGTAGCACATGTTACTATGACAAAAACTGGCAATGGACCATTAAACGTTGGTCAGACAGGTATATTCACCATTAATATATACAACAATGGACCTAACGATGCTGAAAATATTCAAGTAACCGATCCAGTGCCTTCTGGTTTCGTTTTAGGTAGTTATTCAATTGGAACTTATGTTGGTAATGTATGGACTATTCCATTACTTGCTAATGGAGCATCTGCAACTTTAACATTTAATAGAGTTATGACATCTGATGATGCAGGTACAACCAAAACCAATACAGCAACTGAAACACAAACAACCTACAACCCAACACCAATAACACCACAAACCGCTACAATATATATAAACAACGCCGTACTATCCATCATTAAAACTGCTGATAAAGAAAGTTATAATGTTGGAAATTCAGCTATTTACAACATCGACGTAAAAAATAACGGCCCGGACACAGCTACAAATGTAGTTGTAACCGATACTTTACAATCTGGATTAACATATGTCAGCTCTACACTAGGTGGAATCTACAACACATTAACACAAACAATAACCTGGAACCTAGCAAGTTTAGCTAGTGGACAACATTTCCTTCCATCATTCACAGCAACTGTGAATACTGGAACACAAGGACAAACCATCACAAACACAGCATCGGCATACAGCGATCAAGTAACAACTCCGGTAATATCAAATCCTGCAGATATAAACGTGAACAAAGCCGTATTATCCATCAGTAAAATATCAGATAAAGCAAAATACAATGTTGGAGACTCAGTTGTCTACAATATAAATGTAACAAACAATGGCCCTGATACAGCCACTAATGTAACCGTAACAGACACATTACCATATGGAATGATCTATGTAAATTCCACAAATGGTGGAATGTGGGATCTTGTTACAAGAACCATTACTTGGACTGTAGGTAACCTTGCAAGTAGTGCTCATTTCATGGCTACCGTCACTGCTACAATTACAGCCTCAGGTGGACAATCCTTGGTGAACACGGCACAGGCCAGTAATGATCAAATGGATTATTCCGTTTCAACAATGTCCAGTATCTATATCAAAAAATGCCAACTTTATGTAAAAGTCATTCCATCCTTTGTCAACACAACAGTAGGAAAAATCTTTACTATTACATACAAAGTGGGTAACAAAGGACCTGATGAGGCAAATAATGTGGTTATGACCTTTGTCATACCTAATGGTTTAGAATTTGTAAGTGCATTCTCTCCAGATAGTGCTCAACCAACTTATGACGCCGCAACCAGAATATTGACCTGGATTATAGGAGATGTGCCTGTTGGAGATCCGATATTAAAATTAAATCTGAAAGCTCTAAAGGTTGGAACCTGTATAGTATCCTCTACATTAGTCAGCAGCACCTATTCTGATCAACCTGTTATTGTATCTGGAGTAACTGTCAATGTTCAAAAGAAAACAAATCCTCATGTCAACCCGGAAAATAACACCATAGGTATGCAAAATACAGGAGCACCTATATTGCCATTGATCTTAGCGGTACTCATGGCAATGGTTGGAATAATACTACCAACAAGGAAAAAATAAAACAGAAAATAGGAAAAACGCAAAAACTTATTTTCTCTAATTTTTTTTTATTTTTTAATATGGCAACCTATCAGAGATAGGAATTATTGAGATATTTGACTAAATTATATTATAAAAATAATATTTGAATATATATTTTATAAACCACTACTTTTTTTTATGGTGAAAATCAATCAGTAATATTAAATCTATTAATAAAAGTAATGGATTATTATCCAAATAATTTAAAAGGCTTAAAAATGAATATAAAAATATTTATACTGAGTTCTGGTGATTATGGTTCCAGAATAATTAACAACATTGCAAACAGAGGATTTGCATCATCCATAGTAGGTTTACATGAATTTTCAGAAGATCTTCCAGAATTTATTGATGATTTTAATAATTACATACCTAAAGATCTACCAGAATGCGATCTTATACTCTCATTAGGACTTAAGGGGGATATAAATATGATATTAACAGAAATAGCCTCTAAAACCGGGGCTAAATCTGCTATAGTAGAGATACATGATCCTGCCCAATTACCCATTGGACTTCAAAGAGAGATAGAGGCCTCTTCAAATGGATTAAAGATAGTTTTTGCCAAACCTTTATGTTCCCTTCAACCAGTTGGTGACAAAATAATAGATGAATTTGCAAAGTATTTTGGAAAACCTGAAATTGAAATTGATGGAGAAAGGTTTGTAAAAAAAATAAATGTTATTAGAGGAGCTCCATGCGGTTCTACATGGTATGTGGCTGAAAAGCTTGAAGGTATCCCATTGGAAGATGCAGAATTAGAATCTGGAAACAAAATCCATAACTACCCATGTATAGCTTCCATGGCCACAGATTCTATTGTAGGTGATACAATATTACATCTTGCAGGCTATAAAATCAAGGAAGCTGTTAAGGAAAGTTTGGGATTTGCAACCAGATCAGCTGTTGTTGATGAGTCATCATGTAGGGGTGGTGAAGATTGCGAACATCTCTGTATTGATATTTGTCCTAATGTTAAAATTGGAGGCAATACCATTACTGTGAATGATAATGGTAAAGCTGTTATTAACTCTGCATCGTGTGGTTGTTGTGAAATATGTATCAGAGAATGTCCTTATGGTGCAATTGAAATAATTGAAGAAAAGATAGATTTATAGAAACTTTTACAGCTAGTGATTATAAAAAAAATGGTGATTAAAAAATGGATGGAAAGGTAATTTTCATTGGAGGAGGTCCTGGTGACCCTGAACTCCTTACATTAAAAGCTTATAATGTAATTAAAAAAGCTGATGTTATTATATACGCGGGATCCCTTGTTAACAGAGATGTTTTAAACTGTGCAAAAAATGATAGTATCATAAAAAACAGTGCATCAATGAACCTGGATGAGATATTGGATCTAATGGAGAAAAGTGTTAAAAATGGTAAATTAGTTGCTCGTGTCCATACAGGAGATCCAGCCATTTATGGTGCTATAGGTGAACAAATAGAAGGTTTGAAAGAGAAGAAGATATCATTTGAAATTATTCCCGGAGTAAGTTCATTTTTTGCTGCTGCAGCAGCTCTTGAAACTGAACTAACACTACCTGAAGTGTCTCAAACAGTTATAATAACAAGACCCGAAGGTAGAACTCCCAAACCATCTGCTGAGGCTATTTCGAAACTTGCTAAACATCAAGCTACTATGTGTATCTTTTTAGGAGTGCAGATGATTGAAGATGTGGTAAATGATCTTTTAACACATTACAAACCAGAAACACCCGCTGCAGTTGTTCAAAAAGCATCATGGCCTGATGAAAAAATTGTTAAGGGAACATTAAATAACATATCTAATAAAGTGCATGAAGCAGGAATTACTAAAACTGCCATGATTGTTGTGGGTGATGTACTTGATACAGAGGGGATCACACCATCCAAACTCTATGACAAGGAGTTCACACATGAATACAGGAAGGGTCAATTAAATTAGAATTAGTTTAATTATATGCTGTTTTATTGATAGCTTTCTTCAGTATTGAAGAAGTTTTTATCCAGTCTAAATAGGATACTGACTTTTTTTCATTATTTCGTATAGTTTTTTTATTGATTAATTCTATAAGAAGCAAATTACAGAATTTGAAGGAGCAATACTATGGCAAAAGATGATTACAACTTGGATAACATGTTAAAGTGTATTTGTTTGTAAAATGTAAAGTTCAAACTTAGAAATACTTATGCTAAGAACAAAACTGAAAAGATTCAAAAAATAGAAGCAATACCTCTCTTTGAACCTAAATAGTTTCCATGACTTTACTGTGCCATGTGTAAAGCAATATGTGAAGATCTAAATTTTAGTGAAACATGCAAACCTCAAGAATAATTGTATTTCCAGTAGTAAATAAAAAAAAAGGAAAATAATTTAACCCCTAATTAAATTGCCACGTAGTTAGGTAATCTTTGATTTGTACTGTAGAAATTCATTAATTTGGAGTACATGTAGATAACCGAATCATAGCGTATGTTACCCAGAGAAGTAGCAATAAAGTTGGGTGCTCTTTTATATGTGTTTATGTATGATCTGATGTTTTCCGCGATTTTAATGTACTCTGTTTTCAGTAGGTTACCGTGGCTAAATGTTCCTTTCGGTGCTGTGGGTGCACCAACTGTTTTCAATGCTATTGCAGCAGAACTGCCGCTGTTAACATTTATAACCGAAGATGTTAAAAGGTATAAAAAGCCAGGCATTGTTATCTGCTGACCAGAAATGGTAACGTACATTGGCAGCTTATCATTATTTTCATAATATGCTCTGACTGTTTTAGCAGCCGTACCAATCTGACTCGGTGTAATGGTATTGGTTGGTGTGTTCTCAACATTAACAGCCCATAATATAAGTTTAGCCACTAAAGTAGGATTTTCTGGGGTTAATTCTGGGTGTGGTCCGCTTAAAACAGATCTTCCACTACCGTAAGTGTCACCAACTATGGCTGCATAACCTGTGTTTGTACCACTTGCATAGTTTGCAAATCTTGTAAAACCACTACCATACATCGCAGGTCCATTGTAGTGGGCCAGGGTTAATGTACCACTGGAACCTAAAAGTTGAGTGGCACTACTGGTCATTGAAACAAGAAGATTTCCTTCGTGATTGAATACTTTTGAGCTGACATGAGGTGTAATTCCCCATCCATTGTAGCTAATGCCACTACCACCAACATACTGGGAACCCGAATATGCCCCGGCACAAATTCCAAGATATCCATGGCCGCTGTAAACAAAATTTTTTATCGCAGAAGAACTGATACTGTTGATATAAATCCTACCACTTGAACCGCCAGGCATTACCAGAAGATCATATTTGGTTAAAACAGATGGAGTAATTATTCCAGACGATGCATAGGTGAACTTATATCCATGAGCAAGGTTGTTAATGTTAGCAGAATTTAAAGCATTTTTCATACCCGTCACACAGCTTGTTATTGCACCTTTTCCATTATATATTAACACTCTTATTGTTTTAGGAGTTGATTGCGTTGAAGTATTGATCTTTAATCCCTGTGTTGCTATGATCTTTTGGAATTCTGTTATGTTTATCTTGCTGGTATCGTAACTCACGTAGGTGGGTAGTCTGTTGTTTGAGTAGTAGAAGTTCTGAGCTCGGGAAATACCATCCTTCATTTGAGCCAATGACAATCTAGATACAGTTAAACTGGATTTATAAAGTGATAAACTATTTCCGGATAAATCTTTAACACTGCCTGTGTGCAGTATTAGATTATATGTAAGTCCTTCGGCTAATGGTGCTTTCGGTGTAATAGTTAATGTATTACCACTGATAGTTTTCATAATGGGTTTAATCTGCCCATAACTATTTTTAAGTTCTATCCATTGGTTTCCATATTTAACAGGTTCACTGAATTGAACACCAATAATTTTATCATTTGTAACAACAGCCTTGTCAACCGGGTCAATAGATGTTACCTCAGGTATTGTATTGTCTGTTGTTCCATTAGTTGCTGCTACAGCATTTACATTCAAAAGTAGTGCCATTCCAAATAATAATAGCACTGATAATAACAATTTTCGCTTAATTTTACCGCCTCCACGTTTGATAAACATCCAAATAACTAAATATTTGAACATTAATCCAACCTAAAATTGAATCACTTGATGATCACTTATATATGTTTTGGTTTTTTTTCCAAAAAAAGGCTATTTTAGGGCTATTTTTTTAATTTAAGACCTTCTAAATTCTTATTTAACTAACAAATTATGGATAAGCTTGTTCAGTTGGTATTTTTAACAAATGGGGTCATTTGAAACAGTATATCCTTTAATCACATTTATTTAATCCGTTTACAAATACTAATTATACATACATCATAAAAAAAACCAGTATAATGGACTTTAAATTAAAATAAAACCCATAATTCGAGTTATTTCTTAATTAAAACAAAATAAACCCTTTATTATTTAAGATGTAGATAGTTGAGACAATACTCCAATTTTTAGACAGTATTTTAAAAAAAAGAAAGAAATGATGTAATTTTTTTGATTTCATCTAAAATGGTAGTGTAGTGTATATACCGTTTAATTTATAGTTTGAAGTGTCCCAGTTTTTAACAACTCCAAGTGAATTTCTATAACTGGTTCCATCGGCAGTAACCCACTTACCATTCAAATATAACTGAGCCCATACATGGCCATACCAAGTTCCGCTTGAAAACTGGCATGTTCCATGGACGTACCTAGCTGTTATTCCAGCATTCCTTGCAAGAGCAACGAGAATGTTTGCTGTATCACAACAATTTCCTGTCATGTTTCTTAATGTGCCCTCAGCACCATACTTAGTGTTATAGTAGAAGGAATAGCTAATGTTGTCTCTAACCCAATTAAAAATACTTACTCCACTATTATATGTGGATGTAGAACCCACTATTAGTGATTTTGCAAGTGCAGCCACAGAACTTCTATCTGGTTCAACTTTTACAAAGGAATTTGCTGTTTTAATGTCTATTTTTAATCCCTGTGTTGCTATAATCTTCTGGAATTCTGTTATGTTTATCTTGCTGGTACCGTAACTCACGTAGGTGGGTAGTCTGTTGTTTGAGTAGTAGAAGTTCTGAGC
>NZ_JAIOUQ010000013.1 GCF_019931065.1 Methanobacterium spitsbergense
TAGCACTCAAAATGCAAAAATGGACAACAAAACACGGAAAACATCAACAACCCCCCAACAACTTGACAGCCCCGAAAATATCAAATTATAAAAATCAGACTAAATTTCGATTTTAGTATTACAACATTTTTCGATAAATTTTATAAGATCTTGAATAATCCTTTAAAAGTTTTTTTTAATTAATTGGGGTATGATTAGCTTTTTTAAGAAATTTAAAAAATAGTTGATGAACTTCGTTATAGCCTTATATAACGAAGTTCAATTAGACAAAAATTACAAAATTTCAACAAATTTTTCAAAATCTAATAACTGAAACTACCAACATACAATAACTTATAAAAAAATCCATATTACGATCTTGTGAGTCATAATATATTTTTATAGCGATAAATTTATTTAAAGAATAAAATTTCTCTATGCTTCTTTAAGGGATTCCATTAGGGTATAAAAATACTTTGATTCATTAGTTTTATACAACTGATACCATGCTTCCAGTGTTTCAGCTTTCATTACATTTATTCTTTTTAATACTTCATATGAAAACTCTAATGGGGTAATACCGCTGGCTGTTATTAAATTGTCGTCTGTAACTGCTGGTTGATTTAAATAGAAATTTTCTCCGGTGTATTCAGGACAAAACATTTTTAAAAATTCTATATCATTACTGGCATGTTTTCTATTGTTTAATATTCCTTTATTTGCCAGGGCGACTGTAGCTCCGCAAATTGCTGCAATAATTACTTTTTCATTTATAATACCGGAAACAATATCTATTATTTTTTTATTTTCCTCTTCCATCCATGTATCTGCTCCAGGTAAAATAAGTAAATCATCTTCCTTAAACCGAATATTATCAATACTCTCATCTGGAGTAATTATAATACCGCCCATTGTTTTTATAGGTTCGGTAGTGTTCCCAATTTTTATAAGTTCAACTGAAGGTTTTGTTTTATCCAAATATCTGCCACTGTTTAGTTCTGCTGTCAAATAACTGATTTCCCAATCTGCTAAGGTGTTTAATATGTATATGTATACTTTCATAAAATTTCTTTAAGCATTTAATGTTTATAATTTTATGGTTTTCTGAGTATAAATTGTTGAAAAAATTAAATAGCAATTTACTTAGTCTTAGAAATTAATTTTAACTGTTTTTTACTGAAAACAGAGATATATAGTCTAAATATACTTAAAACCATGAACAATTGGGTGTTTAAGAATTAAAATTATTTAAATTTAAAGCTCTGTTTTAATATATTACGATCATGTGATCAACATTACCATTATATTACGAAGTTCAATTTTCTGCTCACATACCAAAATATATTTTATGTGATATGGGTACAGAATTGTATAAATAAAATAGATTCTGTAATCTTATAACAGAATTATTATGGTCAATAATCTTATAATTTAACAGTATTTGCATATCCTCAGCTCACAGCTTTCTTCACGAGTGCTAAGATCTTCTTTTCTTCGGTGGCAGTCAACTCTTTCAATGTGTAGGAGGTAGGCCACATTTGGCCTTCATCCAAGTTTGCTTTGTCACTGAATCCTAAAGTCGCATATCTAGTTTTGAATTTTTGTGCAGGTTGGAAGAAACAAATAACTTTGCCATCCTTAGAATATGGTGGCATTCCGTACCAGAGTCTCGGCACAAGGGTTGGTGATGATAATATGAAGCCGTTCACCCATTGGCACGATCCTTTTCCGACATCTCGGCAATATTCCCAAGCACAACACTTTCCCCCTCCCCTTTAGCTGTACTTGGATCTCGCTTTTGTTTATTGAGATTTGGTTTTTTCATAACTTTCACATCCAAATATTCTTAATTATATTATATTAGCTAAAAGATTTAGAATTTTCTGATTTCTGCATATTAGAGTGTAAATAAAAAAGTTCAAATTTGCTAGAATAGAAGAATTTTCATAAAAACTATACAGTACTAAAAATAACTATCCACAAATATCGTTTCAAGGTCTATTCACAATGGATCTTTATCGATGCATACAATTTGATTCATTATTATGATCAACGAACTCAACATTCTTTTAGAAAGTCATAATTATTTTTAAAAAAATTTCCATTCTATCATAAAAATTAGAAAATCTTCGAAATACCTATATTTAGTATGTATGGTATAGATGTCCCAGTTCATTTATGATGATTTCATGATATTTCATTTTTTTGATAAATAATCATAAATTTTGAACATCGAAAAAAAAACCAAAGTTCCTCAAATTAATAAATATGATTCGATTATTATTAAATTTATAATTTAGGAGAATTTTTTTTTAAATAATCCTCTTATCTAAAAATTGAACCTTCAATATTTCACTCATAAAGTTCAAATTGATTAAAATACAAAAAAGGATTAGATATTTAGAAATATAAAATATTGAAAATTTGAAAATACTTATTGCAAACTAGAGTTTTGTGATTAATTTTCACAGATTTATTATTTATGAAAATTATTTAATAAAATTTAATAAAGAGTTTTCTTATAATTTATTTTGGAGGCGGATTAATGGATAGTACAGTGAAGATATTTTTTGTAGCTGTAGTTTTATTGTATACAGTACTGGGAGTTGGAGCAATTGGACTCTTACAAGATCATTTTATAACTGATAATGTTGCCACAATAAATCAAGTTAATTCTTCTACAAATAATGCTATTAATAATTTAAATGAGCAGATTAATCCTCAAACTGAGTATATTAGTTCTGAGAAAGCTATAAATGTCGTTCATAAAAAAGTGCCATATTATGATTATACGAGTTATTCAACTAAATTAGTCCAAAATGGTCAGCACCCCTATTATTTAGTAAATGCATATGACCTTAATCCTAACAGTACAAATTATAAAAATGGTATCGGCGGTGCAAAAGTTGATGCCCAAAGCGGGAAATTGTTAGATAATGGAACAATAACCCAAATCGAAACTCCTTAAATTTTTATAATATTTATCTACAATTTGAAATACTATAATTGAGAAAGGAGAGCTGGAGTACTTGTTAAATGTTGAAATCAAAAGGAATTATCCTTACTTTTTTAATTAGAGAATTATTCAAAACTAGGTAAATTCTTGGTTATATTTGCAGTTATGTTGTTAGTCTTATTTTGGAATTGACCTGTGGTTATATCTGTGTAGTCAAAGTTTAATTCACCTTGAACGTATAATTGTTCTAGAGTTTTATAATTGGATAACTCAAAATTTTTAAATGGATCATTTAGATAGGGGAAAATCAACCCATAAACTGTGTATACATAAGCAGGGATGATTCCATACGTATTTGTTAATATTTCAAAATATAGTGGTAATCCACATCCAGGATTTAGATTTGGATTATCCCCTCGTACACTTCCATGCCATACCATGGGGATGGAGCCGTTTTGTCCATTTTCCCGGGCCAGTGTGTAAACATGGGTCATTAAATCATCATAAGAATTGTAAACAACTCCATCAGAGAGATATTTATATCTTCCCGCTGGAACACCGTGCAAAGCCAAATTTAAAGAATCTGATTTATTAATCTGGCTTAGATTTACAGAGCCAAGACCCTGTGTGTCAATATAAGACGCCTCAATAATATACACACTTTTGTTAGTGCCATTATCGCTGGTGTTTTGCCAATAGCTACGATAATTACTACTTCCTGCAAAATGTACTACCAAAGCGCACTTGGATCCTCTTTCTTCGGCATATTCTGCTAAAAGTTGAGAATGTGGATGATCAGGGTACATATCGGGATTTTCAATTTTAACAAATGAAAGTCTTCCTAATGGTTGTATAGGTCCATTTGAAACCTCGATATATGAATAAAGTATAATAATGACTATAACTGCAAATATTGCAACAACAATTATTATACCTTTTCTCATTTTTCCACCAAAATTCTTTAAATAACTTAATAAGATTGGATAAATTACTAATTTAAATAATAATGTAAAAAGCAGATTCTATTATTTATGATAAATATTCCATACCCCATAATATGTTATTCTTTCTATTTAGAATTTTTGTTAATACTTAGGAGGATTAATAATTTCATTAATTTCTTTGTTTTTTCTATTTCATAGTGTGTTTCAGTCTTTAGGGAGGGGTTAAATCATAAATTATAAATATTTTCTATATAATATTATTATGCATGTCTCAGAAATCATCTGAAGTAGATGAAGATCTTAAAAATCGTGTTGAACAAGACAAGGTTCTTAAAAGTCAATTTGAACTTGATATTAGGGATAAAAATCGACTGGAAGCATTTGTAGATGGTGTTTTTGCTATTGCGATCACAATATTGGTTTTGGAATTTATAGTTCCAGTGTTACCTCATTCAAATATAGCTATTTTTAATTATTTGGGCAGTATATGGATCAAATTTCTAGGATATTTCCTGGCTTTTTTTCTATTAGGTATGCTACTCAATAATCATAGTAGACAGTTTAGAAATTTAGAATACGCGGATCAGCAACTATGGTGGCTTAATATAGCATTTTTATCTTTTATTGTACTTGTACCATTGGTTACATCAATTTGGATCGAATACAGTGACACTACAATAGGAGTTTTGTGTTTCCATTTTGATATGCTCATTTCAGGCTTAATATTGTATTTAAACTGGATATATATTCTAAAACATAAATATCTTCTCAGAAAGGATATAACTTCCAGAACAATTACAATTATAAAATACAGAAATTCATCCTTTCCAATCGCTTCGCTTATCGCCATAGGGATTGCTTTTTTCACGCCATTATTTAGTAATGTGGCATATTTATTCATCCTGTTAATTATGTTTATTTCTCCCATTCTTATCAAAAGAAAGAGCGAAAAATAAATCAATTAAAAGTTGGAATAATTTAATTTTATAACTAAATAATTTCATTCAAATATCCTCAATTAAAAAAGGTGTATATCTATGGAAAAATGTTTGGTGTCAGGACAACTGGTAGATGATAAAGAAAACCCAATATATAACATCCAATTAAAGGCCATTGCAGATTATTCTTCAATTTTTGATGATGATCCATTACTGGGAGAAGAGGTAACAGATGAAAATGGTAAATTTGAAATCAATTTCCCTCTAAACTCTAAATTCATTGATGATAAGAATAATAAAATAAAAATAGAATTTTTCATAGATGAAAAGAAGATAATGGATGTTTCTAGAGGTATTCAAGAAGAAATTATTGATTTTGGCATTATAAAATTTGATAAAGGAAATATTGGAGTTAATGGGCGAATAACAGATGAAAAAGGAAATCCTATAGAAGGACTAACTGTAATAGCAGAAGATGAAGATTATGGGAAGTTAGAATTAAATGTCCTGGATTTGGTTGAATTTAAGGTTAAATCTTTTATTAAAAATAAAAATATAATCTCTGATGAAGGAATTTTAGGTAATTCCAAGGATTTCATAACGGATAGATTCAAACCTTTATTATCTCTTAGGGATGATTATTTAGGATCTGCAGTGACCGATGAAAATGGATATTACAGTATCATTTACCCTCAAGAAAGTTACAGAGAAATCTTAGACAAAGAACCAGATATAAAAATAATAGTTAAAGATAAATTGGGAGTATTTGAGATTAGAGAGACAGAAGTTCACAAGAACATAAACAGTACTTTTGAAAAAATAGATGATATAATTATTAACCGTGCCGAGATTGAGGGATGGCAGGTTACATTAAACAGCGATTCACCATCCCGAATCACTTCCAACAATAATTTTGAAATATTAATTGACAATCATCAAGCCTGGGAAAAGATGGTTGAAGTGGTGGATGAAGCAAAGTCTTACATTTATTTAACCCAGTTTGAATTTTACCCGGAATTCATACCAAAATTCTTTACATCAACAGAGGATCCATCTAAATATGAAGCCGACGATTCGCTGACATATAAACTATTAGAAGCCCAAAAAAGAGGTGCAGATGTTAAAATTATTATAAATGAAAATAGGGTGGTCCCTGACAATTACGATGAGTTATATGACTATTATAAAGAGAGTGATGTTGATGTAAGAAGATACCCTGCCAAAGGCCCTTACTCCATGCATGCCAAGGTTCTGGTTGCAGATGGCAAGAAAGCATTTATAATTGGATCCCCATTCACTCAAAGTTACTGGGACACCAGTAAACATGATATTAATGAACCAAGACGATTGGAAAAGAACGAAGGACCATATCATGATGTTTCAACATACTTTGAAGGTCCAGTAATTCATCACTTAGAAGAGTTTTTCATTGAGTTGTGGAATTATCTTTCAGACACGGATTTTAAAGGTGAAAATAAGTTAAGCGAAAATAAATCTTTAAATAAAGAAATAATCAATGTTAACACTTCTGAAAAACTACCTGATTTTAATCCACTTTTAAGAGTTGAAAATGAGTCCTTACAAATTGTAAGATCAATTACTCCCCAATCAATAAGCAAAAGAGGAGAAACAGGAGTACTAGAAGCTTACAGAAAAGCCATTACCAATGCAGAAGATTTCATATACCTTGAAAACCAGTATTTTACCAATAAATACATCATCGGGGCTTTAAAAAAAGTTCTTGAACTTAAACCAGATTTACAGATAATCATGATAATAAACGAAGTTCCAGATGTTCCCACATATCGAAGCTGGCAGCATTACGGCTTCGAAATAATGGGTCTTGATCTACAAAAATTAACCATTGAACACCCTCAAATTGGAGTTTTTGCCAAATGGTCCGGCAAATTCCAAAATGGAAAAAATAAACTGCGAAACTGTTACATCCACAGTAAAGTTGCCATAGTAGATGATAAATGGGCAACAATAGGTACATCTAATCTGGATGGATCATCTTTAAGTTATGCAGAGGAGTTTGGAAGTAGTGAATTATCTGCGAATCATCGTAACATGGAAATGAATGCCATAATGTATGATATGGACTTCCCTCAATCAGATAATATTGAAAACTTTAGAAAAATATTATGGAGTGAACATTTAGGAATGGATATCTCTAACCTGGAGCGTCCTCAAGAAGGTTGGCTAGATTTATGGAAAGACAAAGGTTACGAGAACATTAGTCAATTAGAAAAAGAAGAAATTATCCTCCATGGAGGAATATTGCCCTACAGTACTAAAAATAATCCTAAAGAGCAAATTAAAGATCTTGTAGAACAATACAGGAGACTAAAAGCAAGATTTAATATTTAACAGTGAATATTAAGATATCGAAAAAAATTTCAGGAATAATTAAAATATATAAAGGATGTCTTAATTGGAATTTATACTAATAAACAAAACAGAGCTATTTTCTATTATAATTATATTTTTATTTGGAGGGAAAATGCTCGTCTTTATTTAAAAGTGTGAATATACAACTTTGTGATAATTGTTCAAATGTAAAAAAAATTATTGCATGAACAACTAAAGTTGGAGTAATGATAACTCGCTAAATACTTTCTTAAAGCAGGGAATTGTAAATGTAATTAAATTATTTCAAATTTTTTTGCTTTCCTTGCAGTAAGGACCAAGTCTTTAATTTCTAATGGCAGTTGTTCATTTTGCCATTTTATTTCATCATCTACTGATTTCCCCTCATTTTTTACTGCTTTCAAAGCGTACCAAGCAGCTCCTAACGAATGGTCTGCCATATGGGCCGTTGCAACAGCATGTCCAACAGATCTTGCCACGGCAATAGTACTAGTATATGATGATTCATTTGCCACTGCAATTGCACTTAATGAAGCTTTTCTTGCATGGCCAACTGATGAATTTCCCAGTTTCCACTCTTGAGCTGTATTAAGTGCATTTACTAGTCGTTCATCTACTTTTTCACCGTATAGATGCAATACATGTTCTGAGCAGTCACATGCCCATTGAATTAATTGATAGTGCTGTTCTTTTTTTAAGGGGCCGCCTCGATGTTCAGCAATAAATCGTTTATCTCGCATTCTTGTTTTTCTCCATGTCCTAAAACATTCATCATATATTTGTTACTGTTTTACTGTATTCTAGTAATATCAACCTACTAATATCCTGAACTTAACATTTTCAATTTCACTTTAATATATAATCTGGTGCGGGGATTATAAAAAAAATTGTAATACTTCACATTTATATCAATAATTATTTCCAAAAAAAAAATCTGTTAAATTTTTTTATATTTGCTACTTTAGGGTTTTGAGGATTGTTGACACTAAAACAGAAGCTCCAATGAGCTAGTTACTTTTAATAGAACTTTTCTGAATCAAAAGTTTGTAAATTGAATTATGTATATATAATTTGCCTTATCTACCCCATAACTTGTGAATATTTGCTTAAAGATTATTATCTATCATATAGAACAGGATAATAATTTATATTTATGATTTTAATTTTAAATTCGTTAAATTAATTTACCGTATATACCAATTATAATATATAGAGGTGATTTCTAATGGAGAAAGAAATATTAGCAGCTATTATGGCTTCAACATCAGATGTAGATATGATGACGAATGACAGGATAGAAGCCCTAACAAAAGGACATGGTATGTTAAATATTGCTGCAATTTGTGCAGCCAACTCTATTGCTGAAGAAGTTTTGAGGGGAACGGAAATAAGACTCACAGATCATAATGTTCAGCAATTACCAATTGATGATGTACTAAAAAAGGCTATTAATTCAGCAGAACTAGCAGGAGCTGATCCTGCAAACGCGGCTTTATTAAGTGCAACCCTATGTTATCTTGCAGGTACCAACGCCCAAGCAGGAGTACCAGCGGGTAACCGAAAATTAGGGGCCATGGCAAGAATGATTGCAGGTGTGGATCGCTGTGGGGTATTGGCTATTCCAACTGCAAAGGTAAATAACAAAATATCAGGATATGCTGCAGTGAAGGCAATATATGATGACATCTTTGATGGTAAACTCACACAAATTAATGGAAGTATTATACCATTGGGTGTTGGTGGAGGGCCGTTAATGGGCATGGTGCTTTAGGGGAAGATATTGCATTCCCTGAAATTGCAAAAAATGGTGCAGCAGCAGGTACAAAAGGTATGTTAAAAGCATATGCAAATGTTGGTATGCCTCCAAGCCCCATTACTGCAGCAATATTTGGTGTTGCAGCTATTTTAGAAATTGTACATCCTGATTCTGAGGTGGGAGAAAGTTACGGTGAGTTCTTTAAGGTTAACAGTGCACAAATTGCAGGACTAGGAGCTGTTGAAGCATCAGGATTACCTGAAAAGTTACATATCAGAGGAACTGATGAAGAATATGATACAGCTACATTGGTAGGTGATCTGGGTGTTATATTAAAGGATATTGGTGGACCCACAGTAATAGGTATGATGGCATTTGAGGAAATGCTTTCTGCATTTGAAGAGTCACTAGCAATAGGTGCCGGATTCTCTGGAGGGCCGCTACAACCACCATTAGGACATATGACAGCAGATGCTGTACTGGCAATGAAGGTACTGATAAGTAGCGATGGTGATATCGAAAAAGCAGCTGATAGGATAAAGGAAATTAAAGAAAAATTCTGGCTTGAACCAGAAGTAGCTAAAGTGGCTACCAATACCATATCTCGAAAATCTGAACAAGTAAAAAGGGGACCAGTAACTAAAGCAATGATATTAGCTACAGATGGTGCAGTTGCTAAAGCAGTATATGACAGGGCGAAGTTTACTTATGATAAATTAAATGAGGGAAAAGATATCACTGAAATTGTGCGAATGCTTGATGATGAGAAGTTAAATAATGTAGAAACAGCATGTAGTGCTTTATTCAGTGGAATGATGGGTAAGGATATAAAAATAAATGTCACCAGCTATCAAGGATGTGCCAGAAGGAAGAAAACAGATTTCCTTGAAAAATATTGTGGTTTTGATACCGATGCAACAGTAGAAGTTACAATTGATGGGGAAAAAATTGTATTCGAAGGGTTATCTCATAAAGTGATACCAGATGCTGTTATGAATAATAAGAAAGAGTTACTCGAAGCAATTCCATTAGGAGCTGTACCGGTTGTGGAATTACAGCTTAGTGGTCATACCATCATAAACATCATAGTACCTGCAGCAGTTGCAACGTTGATGAACAAAGAATTAACACCACGGGAAATCGCTAGAAAAGTTGTAGCAGATGCATATATATCATCTGCGATACCTGGAGGAATTCAACGAGCTGAAGAAGTGAGTAAACGTGCAATAAAAATAATGTCAGAACTTTAATGCTTTTGGTGTAAAAAATATGTTATTAATGATTACAGTGGATGATTTGCCAGCCGAAGGTCTGCCATATATCATCGAAAAAACCATTGAAACAGGTGCTAAAAATGTACATGTTCTAAATGCTATCACAAAAAAAGGAAGAATGGAATATATCTTCCTTGTTGATGTCAATAAAAAATCATTTGAAGATGTATCATCTTTACTAGCTTTAGAATTAGGTACATTAGGAATAAAAACTTTAAGTACTGAGCATACTATGCTCCCATTCGAGATAATATCTAGAAATGTAACAATTAAAGCAAAAAATGAACAATATGAATCAAAGGTGCAAGTGAAATATCTTAAAAACAAAGATAATCAGATAATATCATTAAAAGCAGAGTATGAAGACATCAAAACTATGGCAAATAATTTAGAGGATCATGGAATAATAATTCCTCTCTCTAAATTAAAGACATTAATAGAAGCAGAAGCGTATAAAAAAATACTTTTTGATAAAGAGATAGTGATAAAAGTTGATTAAAAAAAGCGTTTTTATACATAAAAATTCAAATAACCCTAAATAGGGATATATCGAGTTTTTCAATTGAATGTAAGATTTAATTTCTTATTTTTTTTTTATTTTTAAGATGGTAAATACTGATTAATGGTTTTTTTAGAAGCATTTATCTGGATAAAATCTATTCTTTTTTGAATTCGATTCTTACACTTATTTTTCAGAAATATCAAAGTCATCGACGATATTTTTTAGTGCCTCTTGGAGTTCTGTTTGTGATTTATAGATTGTTGTCTTTATGTCTTCTGCTTCATGGTCCATGTTTGCCAAAACTTCCTTAGTCCGTTCATGGTTATTATCCATGATATATTTTAACCTTAAATAATTCTTTTTAAGTCTTTTTTCCACCCTCATTGAGAATAATATTGCAAATATTGCCAGTATAATTGAAGTAATACTGGATATGATAGATACAATAACTACTATATCTGCCAATTTTTTCACCTAAATTAGTAAATTTTTATTTAAATTTTTAATATTAATCTTCATATATGATTTATTGGAAATCATTTTAATTAGGACGTATTTTATAATTGTTTTTAAAATCATAATACCATTTGTAACCAACAGATCAATTATATAATACTGAATGTGAGTTTTAATAAGGTTATTAAGATAACTTTCGGTGAAAGTATTATCTATAAATTTTGCATTCATATATTTCTTCATTATTTAATATGGAAATTCAAAATATATAGATACTATCAAAATAAATTAAAATTAAAAAATATTTTAACAAGACTTTACAAATTCCCTTTCAGCCTGTTTTTTCTCAAATAATCATCAATAGCCCTTCTAATAAGATTTCCAAGAGGAATGTTATCTTTTTGCGCTGATAATTTTTTAAGATCGCTGTACATATCTTCAGGCAGCTTCATTGTTATCTGTTTTTCCATGTTTATCACTCATAAAATTATTTTTTTTATTTGAACAAGGTATGCATATCGATTTATTGTCCCATGAAACAAATGATTCTCCGCATATCTCACATATTATTACATTTTTCTTCTTTTTCTCATGAACTTCCACATCAACAAATTCCCAAGTGTAAACATCATCATCGGCTTTTATAAGTTCTAGAATAGCTTCTTCATGGGAGACTTTTCTCTCGTTCATATACCATGCATGGAATATGGGATAGTTAATGGTTCTTGCAGGATCTAAGAATATTCGAATGCCTTTAACATGCGTTTGCCCGGGCTTGCCTCTTTTATTTATGGTTACGGTCATCTTATCGTAATTATTGATTTTAAGTCCTTTGTTTCCGATGGTGCATCCACATAGTATTTGGAATGGATCCGGCAGGCAATTAAGGGTTTCACATGTCACGAAAACCCGATCTCCATTCTCTATGTTTAGTAATTGACTGGTTATGTTTAGCATCTGCAATCCGATGAAGGCTCCTGTGCTCAGATGACCATGAAAAGGAACTATCTTTTTTATTTGGGCTAAAAGTTCAGGATCATCTATTTTTTTTAATATTTCGTCCATTTTTTAATCACCTAAAAATAAATTCATTGGTTATTTTATTTTTATCTTAATTTAATCCCTTTTTTTGTGTATTATAACCCACAAACCGGAATCATTGTTTATCAAAGAATAATCTTTAATTCCTGCATTATCTACTGCTAATTTTAATGTATTTATACTAATTTTGGGTGGACTCTTGTAAAAATTTTCAGATGAATCTTCATTTATTTCCTTAAATTTGTTTTTTATTTTTTCTTTTAATTCACCACTTCCAAATCCACCACCAATATAACCTCCTCCATCAGGTTTTAAAACCCTAAATATTTCTTTAAATCCGGATGATAAATCTTTCCAAAAGAACATAGAGCCTCTACTTATCACTAAATTCGCGAATCCATTTTCAAATGGCATGTTGAGTACGTCACCATTAATGGGAAAGATCCTGTTTTTCAAGCATTCTGTAGTGATGTTTTGTTCTGCTATTTGACACATTTCCTCTGATATGTCCATGGCATATATCTTGAGGCTGGTGATTTTTGCAAGGGCAATTGAGAGTGGTGCTGGACCAGTTCCTATATCAATACATATTCCTTTATTAATTCCAAATTTTTTGGTAATCTGATTGGCTATAATGGGATATGTTGGTGAATATATATTTTTAACTTTTAAATCCAAATCATGGGGGTTTAATTCCATATTAGTTAACCTTCTAGTACTCTAAATCCGATCTCACCTTTGCAAACACGGGTGTTGATCATACCTCCACTCTGGCTGATCTTTCTAAGTACAGCCTCTGGATCCAATATTTCAACTCCGGCCAGCATGTCTGCACCATAATCAAACAGAACATCACTCATGGGGGTACTTGGTCCCATAATAATTGTGTAAGCATCTTCTTGTTTTGCTAATTTAAGATAACGTTCCAATCCTTTGTTTATAATGGTAGAACCAGTTATAACGATTATATCGCTGCCAGGAAAAATGTATTCTGCAGCTGCTTCTGTTACTATTCCTTCTTTTGGATTCAGGAGTGTTGGATCCGATTCTAGTACCCATAATTCTTTAGCAACGGATCTTATTTCGTTGGTTTTAGGGAATTTTCCTATCATGGTAACTTTTTTATTTTTACTTTCCTCTATGATGATATCTTGAGCATTGATATCCTTTTTCCCCTTTGGTTTTATAAGGGAGTTTATAGCTGCCAAACCAATACTGGCCTCAACTAAATTCCATGATCTAACATATTCTGCTAGTTCTAAAGTTGATTTATTGGTCAAATCTCCCATATCTTTGGTATAATTCCCATGAACCACCGGGATGCCATATGTTTTGGACACTCCACCGTATTTTCCATTAACACACGTCCATGATACTCCAACTCTCACATCTTTTACTGGGGAGTTATTTTCATTTCCTGATTCTATTAAGTCGTTGATTAGTTTCATATTATCCACTTATATTTTCTGGTAGTAAGGACTTTCAGCACAAGCTTTACAAAGTGTTTTTCCATCAATGATAACTTCTCGCTTGTCTAAAACCCTGTCTCCACACTCTTCACAATATGCTCTATATTTAGGGAAGCCTGGAACATCATGTTTACCTATGTCTACTTTAACTTCTTCAATTACTAATAATTCTTCTTCTTTGACTTTGGAAAGCTTTTCTACCATCCCTTTCATATCTGGTTTTGCATTTTTTGTTTTATCATCAGATTGTGGTGGTTCACGAGGTCCTTCAACAGTCGAAACTCGCACAGCTTTGCCAGTGGATAAATCCAAGAAAGTTGCTGCAAATTTGCCATAATCTTTATATTTAAGGGTACGATGCCCCATACTGATCCCAGTTACAGCTTGAACTGCGTCGGCCATGCAGCGGTCTATTTCTACATAGACCATTAGATCTCGATTTCTTTCCATGGGGTCCATACCTAATTCTCTCATTCCTACCATTGCAATTCTGGTTCCTATAACTATCCCTGGACATATTTCTCCATGGAAATTTCTTCCTTTCTCCAGTAATATATTGAAATCGCTCATATTTCTTACCTCTAAAGTTTTTTGGTGAATTTAATAATAAATTAAAAATCCATTTTAATAATAAAAAAGAAAAAAAGGGAAAATGGGGTTATTTTCCTGTTCCTCCTGCCGTTAATGTGGACATTATCCGGTATCTTCCAAGATACACTAATATGGCTATTAGGGCTAGGAAGATTGCTCCTAAGATTATTCCAATAGGATTTCCTGATCCATTGTTTGTTGTTTTTTCCGTTGTTGTGGGGATTGTTGAGGTTTGTATTTGGTTTATCCCCTCTGTTGTTGCTTGTTGGAATCCATTTGCTATAGTTGATCCTAAAGTTCCTAAAATCTTTACTGGTGTTATTGGAGTAACAGGGGTTACTGGTGTTATTGGAGTTATTGGAGTTATTGGTGTTACAGGGGTTATTGGAGTTACAAGAGTTGTTTTGTCTATGGTGTAGGTTTGTGACTCGACTGAAGAGAAGTTAATACCTTGGACAGCTATGTATTGTAGGGTTGTTGTTTTACTGATTGTTATAGGTCCTGTGTAGACTGTACTTTGGGTAGTTGGTGTAGTTCCATCGGTTGTATAGTAGATGGTACTTCCAGGTTCAGTGGTTATTGTTACAGTTTGATCCGTGTTATAAAGTCCCGACTGAGTATCTACAGATATGTTTGGCACATTATAATTCAATAAATAATTTATTGGGTCTGTACCTGCGCTATTCAAAGTATTTACAAAATCTTGATTCATGTTGTTTAGGGTGACTGCTGTACTAATTGCATTCGTAATCACTCCTGCTTCAGGTCCATTATTCCACACTTTGTCCAAATGCCAGAACATATCAGCTTCTTGAGCATATAGGGCACTTGTGTAACCATCGTTTGCTATTGCGTTTGTGATGCTATTGGTGTCATATGCTATCAGTATTGATCTACCTGTTTGGGTGACATCATTCCAGATAGTTACTATAAGCTGGTAAGCAGAGTTACTTGTCTGTCCTACGGAATAGTAGGTACCCTGTCCTGGGGAAACGCCCCATGCAGTTGTTCTACCTGATATTTGTCTGTTAGTTTCACCGAAAGCTGTCAGAACAGTTAGTATATAATATTCGTTTGGACCTAGGGGGTATTGTCCCATTAAATTCATTGCAAGATCATATTCTTTGGTGGAACAGATGCATCCAACGCGAGCTATGGTTCTTAGGTAACTGAATGGAGCTCCAGCTGACCAAGCGTATAGTAATCCTGCTGGTGCAGGTATAATGAAACCACTACTTAAAATTCCATTTTTTAAATTTACTGGACTCATATCTAGACTAGCACGGGCAGTATTGTAAGTGCCAGTGACACTGTCATACGTGTAGGTTGATTTCACACCGTTCAGTACTATATAATCAATTGCTCGATTTTCACCAGAATGTTGGGCATAGGCTTCTATACTGTTCTGAGTAGTAGCTAAGAATATTGCTGGTATTTTGTCAGACCACATCCACGGATTTCTGATGGTTAATATATTGTCAATTGTAAACCCTTCTGCATTGCTGTAACCAGCTGCAGTTAATGCTCTGTTAGCTGCTTGGACTATTCCATCTATGAATCCTACTAAAGATATAGTTCCTAGATGATTCGTGTAGTAAGGTGCTAAGCTTACAGCAACACGACCGTTAGCCAAATCTTCTGCGGTGAACAGATGTTGGGTGTAGGCATAGTTGAAAGCATCTTGGCCTAAAGCGTTCATTGTATCATAATCTGTGATGGGAACGACATTAGCTATTTGAGTCCATCCTCCTGCTACGTTGGTCAAACTGTTTATGTAGCTTGTATCGATTCCATGTCCGTAACCAAGGGATGTATCATACCATAAGTATTTGATGTTATTTGGATTCACGTTTTTGAATGCTAGGACACTGTAGAGCTCTTGTGGATTGGTATTGAGTTTGTTTAATAACCAAAGGTTGAAATTGATTTCGCTTAATGTTCCTTTTTGCACTGTTCCAAATGAACTGGTTAAATCATTTCCTTTCATTAAAGCTAATACTCCAGAATTTGCTGTGTTGTAGTTAATGAAAGCTGTTTCACCTGCGGGACTGCCACTTGTTGAAAAAACCATGTCGTTAAATCCAAATGCTCCATAAATTGGTGAGTCATCGTCCAGACCACCTGCGGTGGTAATAATGTAATTTGATCCAATCATTCCGCCGGTAGGATTGGTATATTTTAATGCAAAGCTTTTAGTCTCGGCATAGTTGGCAATGGTTCCCTGATTGATGTTTTTATTGGTGAATGTCATGGCCATTAGATCTGCAGGTGCCCCTGCTTTCCATAAGTTGGCTATGTTAGCTATAGCAAATCCATTACTTCCTAAAGCAGTTATGGACTTTTGTAAATCTTTACTACTCTGGGTTGTACCAATATTAACAGTTTTACTAGATGTTATTGTTCCAGATTGGCTTACCGAAAACTTTTTGGCCATCAAACCGCTGCTACTATCAGATACAAGCGTATACCATAATTGTCCATTTGGATCATTTATGATAAGGAGATTTCCACTACCATAGGTGATCTGTTTTTTACCATTAAGTTTAGTGGTTGAATCAACAATGGCCTGTACACTATCTTCAGTGGTTTTACCGTTTAACTTAGATGTACTGGCTGTTGTAATCAGCAAATTTCTATTTGAAGTATCTAACTTGAGGCCTCCAGTGCCTTTGTCTGCCAATGCTTGCTGAGCCACGTCTTGACCAATGTGATATTGAGCGCTACCTGTATTTACGTGAGTTGCTGCAGAAGATGCTCCTATCGATGCTACTGCGAACAAAAACGTTACTAAAAGTAGCATAATTAGTTTTTGCACATTTTCACCTCCTCTTATTTTATTCATATTTCTTACTCCCATTTTAATCATATTTTTTTCCTCCAAATTTTATGATAAGTTCATTCTTATCATGATATTCTCTATTCCATATGTATATTTAAACATATCGATTAACAAAAAATATGTTAATTGGTTATTATTAAGCTAAAATTAGATAAAACTAGCTAATATATGAAATTAACGAACTGAAAATATTTATAACTAGCCAATTTTATTCAAATAATTATATCAAAATAAGAAATGTATCTCTATATGAATAGTCTTTATACAACTGTCATAGTGCCTTGGATTTCTGTTTTAATGATTGGATTGTTAGACAAATAATTTTGCAATACTTTTACTGCGTGCACGTCTAATTGGTTCTTTTTTTTACCATATTTAGAAGGTACTCCTTGACTGGTAACATAAACCGCCTTGTATATTTGATCCATTTTTATTTTTTTTCCTTCAACAAATAGTTCTTGGATACGATATCCCTTGGGATTTTCTACTTTGAAATAGATATTAATACCCATGCATCGCTTCAAATAACCTCCCATCTGGTTATATGGATCATTAGAAAATAGATGTTCCAAATTTTCTTCCATCATTATCCAAATTTCTTGGCCTGTCAATTCAACTGTTGAAACAGGAGGATTTACTGGAATTATATTGTAAAGATCATTTAGGGTAATTTTTCCCGGCGGAACAGGTGCACCATATCTCCATCCATTAGAAAATGCTAGTTGGGCATTTGTTTCTTCCAAGAGACTTTTTAAAAGAAAGTTATCCATTGTTGATTCCAACACAGTATTCCGATTAAGACCTGTCTTAGTATAACCCATAACTTGACTTAATATATCTCTATAAGGATTTAATATTTGATTTATAATATTATTAGCATCAGGATCTGGTTGGATATCTTCAGCTACAGTGATAAGCCTGTGTTTGAATTTTACTATTTTTCCTTGTGAGATACTTAGATCTAGCCTTCCAATAAAAGAACCGTGACATCCTGATTGTATTAAGATGGTATTATTCACAATAGCAGGTTTGTAAAGTCGATTATGTGTATGTGAACTTAATAATATATCAATACCATCAACATCCATGGCTAATTTCATTTCCTGTGGAAATCCTAAATGTGAGATAACTACAATTAGATCTACTTTTTCATCATTTCGTAATTTTTTTATATAGTATGGTAATTCTTCATTACCCATGGTGAAGTATATTCCTTTGCTGAAGTTTGATGGCATGACTTTATCGACTATAGTTGCTGCAATACCAATAATTCCTATCTTCAGTTTACCTATTTCTTTAATTATCCATGGTTCAAATAAAAGCTCATTATTGGACTCATTATAACAGTTAATAGCTAACAGGGGATAATTCAATTTTTTTGTTAGTTTTTTTAAATGTTCAGGACCATATGCAAATTCCCAGTGTGCTGTCATGGCGTCGAAATCCAAATAATTCAAAATAGGGATTAATGCTTCGCCTTTGGTTTTCACTGCAGCATAAGTACCGTGAATGGTATCTCCACAATCAAAAACTAATGTCTTATTGGGATTTTCAGCTCTAATTTGATTAAATATGGTAGCAATTCTTGCGTAACCACCTGCTAACTTATATTTAGCATGATCACCATCCCAGAATAATTCTTGATGAATATCGAGATAAGCATGGCTATCATTCATTTGTAGAATAGTTAAATTTTCCTCTAACATTTACATTCCCCATAATACTATCTCACTCATCTCTAATTATTTTTTCTACAAATTAAGTTAGAAAATATCGATAACTCCATAAAGATAACATTATTTATGATGTATAATTTTTTCATTTAATACTGCCTATTTTATATAATTATAATTTTATATTAATGAAATTTTTATTTTAATTGGATAAAAACGAATAATATTTAAATAGAACCCTCAGATAATAGGAAATATACCTTTAAGTTTTTAATCTAAAAAAAATGACATTTATAATAGATTTTGAGATGGTTTGATTTGGATAAACTCATATCTAACTTAGAACATAATAATTAATGATTTTCATGAAGCGGATTCTGTGGTATTTGATAGCTGGAAGTAGAGGTGGGACTAATAGGGCTAGAATAATTGAAGCTCTTCATGATAGGCCTTACAATGTTAATCAACTTTCTTTAGAACTTGATCTGGATTATAAAACTATTCAACATCATATCAAGATCTTGAAAGACCACAATATTCTTGTTAATTCTAGTGGCGAGAAAAAATATGGGGAAATGATATTTTTAACGAATCGTATGGAAGAAAATTACCCCATATTCCTTGAAATTCAAAGTAAAATGAAAAAATAAAAAAATATATTCGATGGTTGAGGTGATTGAAATGCAAGTAGGAGGACAAGGATATCAGGGAGGAAATGGAACGGGAGAGGGATTAGGAAAAGGTCTAGGAATGCAACTAGCAAACTCCCAAATTATCACAATTGATATTATCATAGGAATTGGAAACATATGCCTCTTAATCATCTTATTATACATGTACATTGGAAGTTATAGAGATTTCAAATCGAAATTTACCTTCGGACTTCTAGCTTTTGCCCTCTTACTACTTCTACAAAACCTACTATTTACTGGATTTCTTCTAACATATCAAAGTTTTAGAGGTCCAGGCATGGGTACTCCAATCTTCTTTTTAAATATAATAGAATTTTTTGCACTTTCAATCCTTATCTGGGTTACTTGGGAATGATCTGGTACAAATCTGGGTGAAAACTCGGAATATTCATTTATATGCTCTAAGACAATCTTTAGTCACCCAAGAAAATGGAGGTGAAAATTGTGAAAAAAGCAGCCCTAATTTGTGCCATGGTGTTGATCATCAGTATTGTGCCTGCATTTGCATTGAATCAAACAGCAAATAACACTACAGCTCAAGTTCAGAATCAGACAGGTACATGTGATCAAACTAAAGCACATACCCAAGACAAAAATCAGACATGTCAAAAAGATGGCACAGCATGTACAAACGGTGTATCCTGTGACGGAGACCAGCACAAGTACCAAAATGGACAAGATAATGCCAAAACAGGTACAGATACCAGTACACAGCACAAGTACCAGTATGGTTTAGAAAATACAGTTAAACCAAGTATTAGTAACCAGTACAAATATCAGAACGGTCAGAAAAACTGAACCTCCGATATAACCCTGGTGAAAACACCTAATATACGAAATAAAGCTTTAAATAGGGAATTAATCCCTATTTAAACTATTTTTAACATAATCTCCTTATCAATTAAACATCTTCTTAATAAATGAAGTTATGAAGTTTAAATGATAATTTAAAATATTTATGGGAGTTTTTTCCTTGATAATAACCTAATATTCTTTTAAAATTTAGTATCAATATTTTTTTTATTTCGAATATTAATTAATAATTTTCAATGTATCATGGATTGTCCTAAACAAAACATTTATATAGAATTTCCACAACACTATATTATTACTTTGATATTTATCGAATTATAGAATTTTAATCATGGAGTAGTCAATGGAAACAAAAGAAATGGCCAAAATATTTAAAGCTCTATCAAACCCTAATAGATTAGAATTATATTTACAAATAGTTAAAAAGCATGAAACAAGTTATAAAACAAACTGTGAATGTTTAATAAGTGAAATTGCTGAATCATTTAATATAGGAGCACCTACAATTTCTCATCATCTTAAAGAATTAACCAACGCTGAATTAATTTTTACTGAAAGAAAAGGTAAATATTTAGTTGCCAGAGTTAATGAAGAAATAGTTAACGAAGTAAATGAACTTTTAAAGCTACAATAAAAATCTTAATTATTTATAATATTTATAATTCAAAAATTTGTAAAAAAAAGTAAACCATAATGAAAAAAAGTAAGCAGGTAAAAAAAAAATGGAAACTGCAGTAATTAACAAGCCAATATATCAGGGAAACACTAAAGAAATGGCTGTAATAGTGGCTAATTCTCTGGAAGCAGAATTGTTGGATTTAAAAGATTTTAATCCCTATGAAATGAAGGGATATGATATAATAGGATTAGATTCACAATTATATTGGTTTAAACCTCATAAGTTGTTAAGTAAATTTATTGAAGAGTTAGATAAGGTTGGAAACAAAAAAGTTTTTATATTATCAACAAGTTCATATCGGAAACACTTATTAGATGCTTAAATAAATTTTAGCCAATAGAATATTTGGAGATTTCAAAATTATGACAAATTTAAACAGTTCATTTAAAGAAAAACTTGATTTCAAGAGTTATAAATCTTCTGGAGATATAGAAGTACCTGAGAGGATTATAGATCAGATCATAGGTCAAGAAGAGGCAGTAGAAACAGTAATAAAAGCTGCAAAACAAAGGCGAAATGTTCTTTTAATAGGAGAACCGGGAATAGGTAAATCAATGCTAGCTAAGGGAATGGCAGAATTATTACCACCCGAAGAACTTCAGGATATACTAGTTTATCCTAACATGGAGGATAACAATAATCCCCTTATTGGTGCTATGCCTGCAGGTGAGGGTAAGAAAGTTGTAATGACTTACAGGGTTAAGGCAAAGTCTCAAGGAGAAAGGAAGAATATTTTAATGATGGCCATAATTGGAGCCATCATAGTAATTGGATTTTTATTACAACAGTACCTGGCAGCTATTATAGCTGCAGGAATAGTTCTACTTGTAATAATGCAGATGAAACCCAAAAATAATGTCATGGTTCCAAAACTCTTAGTGAACAACGATAGCAAAAACACAGCACCATTTGTTGACGCAACAGGTGCCCATGCAGGAGCACTCCTGGGTGATGTAAGGCATGACCCTTACCAGTCAGGTGGACTCGGAACTCCTGCCCATGAACGTGTAGAAGCAGGAATGATACATAAATCCAACAAGGGAGTACTGTATGTTGATGAAATAGGTAGCATGCAGATGAAAACCCAGCAAGAGCTATTAACAGCTATGCAGGAGAAAAAATACTCCATAACCGGACAAAGCGAATCAAGCAGTGGAGCAATGGTACGTTCAGACGAAGTGCCATGTGATTTTGTTCTTGTTGCGTCTGGAAATCTTCAGGTGCTTAAAGGAATGCATATAGCACTACGTTCAAGGATAAGAGGTTATGGTTACGAAGTGTTCATGAAAGATTCTATGGATGACAACTTGGAAAATAGGAACAAATTGGTTCAGTTCATAGCCCAAGAAGTTAAAAAAGATGGTAGAATACCACATTTCAGCAGAGAAGCGGTTGAAGAAATAATTCATGAAGCACAGAGAAGGTCCGGTAAAAAAGATGAATTAACTCTTAAATTGAGAGATCTTGGTGGTCTTGTAAGGGCTGCAGGTGACATAGCTACAGGTGAAGGTGCTGACAGTGTAACACTGGCACATGTTATAAGTGCCAAAAAACTTGCCAGAACACTGGAACAACAGATAGCAGACAGATACATAGATCAAAGAAAAACTTACAGTGTCTTCAAATCTGAGGGCAGCAAAGTTGGAATAGTGAATGGCCTAGCTATTATTGGGGACAGAAGCGGTATATTACTACCAATAGCTGCAGAAGCAGCTCCTGCTCAAAGTAAAGATGAAGGAAAGATAATTGCCACAGGTAAACTTGGAGAGATTGCTAAAGAAGCAGTTCAAAACGTCAGTGCATTGATTAAAAAGAACACAGGTACCGATATTTCAAATCACGACATTCACATACAATTCTTACAATCATACGAAGGGATTGAAGGTGACAGTGCAAGTGTATCTATTGCAACTGCAGTTATATCTGCCCTTGAAAACGTTCCAGTTGATCAGACAGTAGCATTAACCGGATCATTGAGTGTTAGAGGTGATGTTATGCCTGTTGGCGGTGTTACTGGAAAAATTGAAGCAGCAGCTGAGGCAGGTATGAAAAAGGTTATTATTCCTGAATCAAACATGGATGATGTTCTTATTGAGGAACGTTACAAAGATAAGATCGAAATTATTCCAGTTCGAAACATGAGCGATGTCCTGGAAAATGCACTTTTAGGAAGTGGCAAAGAAGGATTAGTCACAAAGATGAAAAAAATCACAGACAAAGTCCCAAAAGGCATTATTCCAAAACCAACTAAACCAACGATTCATTAATGAACTTAAAATCTTATATTAATATAAGATTTTTACTTATTTTTTTTGAAGTATTTCCATTGTTATTTTCAATTATTTTTAATATCAAAAATTATTCTGTTAATATTGATTTCTAACTATATTTTATAAATACGTTCCAATTTCAATTATTCTATAAAAAATAATAACTACATGAAATAACAAATTATAGAATACAAATATATTCTGTGTTAATCAGCTAATAAAAAACTGTGAAAAATCATATTAGGTGTTTTCATATGGAGAGAAATAGAAAAAGAGAACAAAAATCAGAGTATGTAGCTGCAATAATTTTTAACCTGATTTTTCTGTATATTGTAAATAATTTATTAAATTGGCATGTTTATTTTGTTTTAAATACTTTTAATGAAGTCCTATGGATTATAAATCTGTCAGTAATAGCTGCAATTATAGGAAATTTCATACTCCTTTTGTATAGTCCTGAAAGGTTTAAACATGTAATGAAAATAATTTTAAACATTTTTGCATTTATAGCAGTGTATTTTGTCTATACAGTATTCCCATTTAATTTTTACAATTCTTTCTATAATTGGGCCTTTAGTATTTTGTTGATTCTTGCCATGATAGGTATTTTTATTGCAATTATCGTAGAAATTTACCTTCTGATAACAGGAAAACCAAAATTAACAGGAAATTAAACCGAAAGATTAAGTAAGATGGCAAATTTGCAGTATCTTAAAAAAAGTCTTAATTAAGTGTTTAATGGATAAAAGAATAGGGGTAAAAGATATGCAAAAAATGGATGTTGCATTGATATTGATTGTTCTTGGTCTAATTGTAATAGTTATCTCACTCTTAAGTTTAGTTCCTGTTTCACTTATTTCTATATTCTTACTCACAATGTTTGGTATTGGTCTTATATTGGACGGAATATATGAAATTAGTGAAATTGACGGTGCTAGTTTAGGGATCCCCCTTTTAATCTTAGGTATAATCTCACTCATTTTAGGAATTGGGTTCATATTCAATTTCCCACTAATGACAGAGTTAGCTGGTTTCATAATTTGGATAATTGTTCTTTTCCTAATAATCACAAGTATTATAAGAATTCTATCAAAAAACGGAGACAAACGCTGCGGAGTTAAAGATATAATAATAGGTTTATTAATCCTATTAGTAGGAATATTCTTAGTAACATACCTATGGCTTATAGGAATATTAGTCGGACTATGGATCTTAACCACAGGAATAAGGATACGCCACAGCCCTAATTTTCTCAAAGACTGGAAATAAAAATTTAATAGATACATGAAGATATAAAAGTAGGATCTCCCATTATGGATAAAATTCTTTGAAAAAATTTATAAACTAAAAAATAAGATAATTTACAAAATTAAATTATTATTAATTATTCTTGATTCAAGTGTCATATCTTATTTTTGGATAGATTTAAATAGGATTACAACATACTATCTATATATTCACATATTTGGATGTATGGATAATTTTATGTTGTGATTCAAATGGAAGAAAAAAAAGTGAAGGAATTTGTAAAGGAACGTTATTCAAAAATAGCAACCAATGAAGAAAGTTCTAATAGTTGTTCTTGCTGTGGAGGAGAAGAAAACTCGATCATTAAACAGGCCCAAGCAGCAGGTTACACCATAGAAGAGATCAAAAGCATACCCTCAGATGCAGTATTTGGATTGGGATGTGGAAACCCAACAGCTCTGGCTGAAATTAATTCTGGAGAAACGGTATTGGACCTTGGATCTGGCGGAGGAATAGATGTTTTTCTAGCAGCTAATAAAGTGGGTGATATGGGGAAGGTCATTGGTGTGGACATGACATCAGAAATGGTAGAAACTGCTGTTAAAAATGCAAGAGAAGGCAGCTATGAAAATGTTGAATTCAAAGTGGGTGAAATAGAAAATTTACCTATTGAAGACAACTCCATAGACTTGATAATAAGCAACTGTGTCATAAACCTCACACCCGACAAATTGAAAGCTTACAGAGAAGCTTACAGGGTTTTAAAACCAGATGGTCGGATTTTAGTTTCAGATATTGTAACCGATGGAGAAATACCTACAGAAATACGGAAGAATTTCAAAGCATGGGCCGGGTGCATCGCAGGGGCGCTTGAAAAACAAGAATACATTGATACTATTAATAAAGCAGGATTTAAGGATGTAGAAATCGTAAGCCAACATATCTTCACAGAACCTAATATGGATGAACGGCTAATTGGAAAAATAATAAGTGTTCAAATAAAAGCTTACAGAAGGTTGAATAAGGAAAGTGAAAAATGTGGGTGTGGAGAAACTTCAGAAACTGTTAATGACTCATGTAATGATGGATCCAAAGAATCTAAAGAAGATAGATGTTGTGAATCAGAATCTGACGATAAATCTGTTGAAGTAGGATGTTGTGAATCAAAATCGGTTGATGAACCAAAAGAAGATAGTGGATGTGGATGTGGATTGGATAATGAATATCCTGATGAATCAGTAGTAAACAACCCAGATAAGCCAAAAGTTGTCGCTGATGCTGATTTTATTAAAGAACTTGAAAATTATGCTCATTCAATTGGTATTAAAGATATAGGATATGCACAGATTACTCCAGAAATTTTAATCAAAGATAAATTTATCCAATATCCTAATGCTATTGTATTAACTATGGAAATGGGTAAAGAAATTATCGAAGCAACTCCAGGACCAGAAGCACAAAAACTTAACGATTCTGCCTATGAAAAATTAGGTAATCTGAGTTATGAAATATCTGACTATCTTAGAGAGCATGGTTATGCAACCGAAGTTGCTCACCCTTATGGGGGTATTGTTAAGTTTTCTCAACTTGGCCAAAAAGCAGGTTTAGGATGGATAGGACAAAGTGGACTTCTTATTACTCCTGAATTAGGTCCACGTCAAAAAATTTCAGCCATATTTGTAAGCATAGCCAACTTACCACTAAAAGATGGTAACGAACATTCGTGGATAACCGATTACTGTGAAAAATGTGGTAAATGCATCAAAGCATGTCCAGAAAAAGCATTAATAGAAAAGGAAGTTTGTTGTGGAGAAAAAGAAACCGAATTTATACAAAAACTTTGTATAGGTTGTAGTGAAGGCTGCACATACTGTATTGAAGGATGTCCATTTGATCAAAAAGAATACACTCACATTAAAGAAAGATTTGATAAAATGAATGCTAAATTGAAATCAAAGAAATAATCAATCCTTTACAAATAAAGTGAATTTAAAAAAATAGGAATAAATATGACTCTCATGGAGTTGATTGTAAATGAAAGGAAAAAATAAGATCTCTATTGCTGCTTGTAGCGGAATGAGTCCCTATGGATTAGTTTCACGTGCAACATCATCAGATACGGTTGCTGAAACAGATAATACCATCTCAATTTGTATGGGTGCTACTTCTGCTGATAAAGATGGATTTCGAAATTTAATTAAAAAGTATCCCATTATTGCTTTGAGTGGTTGTGATGGCAACTGCACCCAAAAAATCCTGGAACAAAAAGGTGTTAAACCTCTAAAAAATATCATTGTTATGGATGAACTCAATAAAAAAGATTTAAAGCCCACTGATGTGTCCAGATTAGACGATAATGGAGAAATTTGCGTTGAATATATGAAAAATAAAATTAAGAAGGAATTAAAAGAGTTTGAAATATGAACTCTACCTTTTAATGATAGCACAAATTATTTTAATGAGAGTAAAATAGCTCTGGTTGAAAGAAAGGAGAAAAATCTTAGAGCAGTATGTGGTTCTGCATATCCAAAATTAGATCAGAAAAAATATAAATTATTATAATATATTTTAACTGATCTTATTATAAAGATGATTAAATGGCTAAAAAAGGAAATATCAAAATAATTATGAAAAGCACACATAGTAGAGGTTCAATTTCATGTAAAAATGGGATTATAGGACAAAATCAAGGTCATCTCAATGATGCTATTTGTGAAATTTGTGATAAGGTTTTTAAAACCGATAAAAAGATATATATCTGTCCTGATTGTCAAAAAAAGCAAGAAGTATAGTAATATTATTTCTTAATATAAATTCATAAAGTAAAAGAATCAATAATATCATATAAAATAATGATTTGAGGATAAAATAATGGCGGATATTCTACAAGAATTAGTAAATTATCTTACTTTTGTACTGATGGGTTTAAATCCTGCATCAGCATTAGGTAGTGCAATTAATTTTTTCATTTATGATACAATAAAAATTTTAATTCTTTTGACAGTTATAATATTTTTAATATCTTACTTCAGAAGTTATATATCACCCACTAAAGTGAGGAAAGTATTAGCAAAGAGAAATGAATATCTTGGAAATATTGTAGCAGCTTTAATTGGAATTGTCACCCCATTTTGTTCATGTTCTGCTGTACCTCTCTTCATAGGATTTGTAGAATCAGGAGTGCCACTTGGAGTAACATTCTCATTTTTAATAGCATCCCCCATGGTAAATGAAATCGCTATTATACTACTTTGGGGTATGTTAGGCTGGCAGATTACAGCACTGTATATTATTTCTGGATTAATAATAGCAATAGTAGCAGGTATAATTATTGGCAGGCTTAAATTAGAAGGCGAAGTGGAGAGCTATGTTTATGATATGATCAATAAAATAAAGGAAGCTGAGAAAGCAGGAATTACAATAGAAGAGGAAAAACAGACACCGAAAGAACGTGCCATTTCATCAAAAGATTATACAGTCGATCTATTGAAGAAAGTAGGTCCTTATGTTGTAATAGCTATAGGTATTGGTGCAATAATTCATGGATATGCGCCTGCTGATTTCCTTCTAAAGTATGCAGGTCCAAATAATCCATTAGCTGTACCAATAGCGGTTTTAATAGGAGTACCTTTATATTCAAATGCTGCAGGTATTATTCCATTGGTTGCGGTATTTATAGAGAAGGGAATTCCTATAGGAACTGCTTTAGCATTTATGATGGCTGTCACTGCATTATCTTTCCCTGAGATGATCATACTAAGAAAGGTGTTAAAACCTAAACTATTAGGCATTTTCATAGGAATATTAGCAGTGTCCATAGTAACAATTGGTTATCTATTCAATGCAATAATTTAATAAAAATTATTTTTTTATTTTTTTACAACCAGATAATCTGCATCTGATACCCATAAACCAACATAAAAAGTAGAAAAATATTAAAATAATAATTAATTCAAGGATTATACCATATGTAGATGTGTATAATCCAATGAAAATTCCTAAAATGAAAATGATGGCAGTTATGATCAAAATAATTGAAACAATCTTTTTTAATAATTTCTCATTATATATCTGATCTAGTGTGATATTTATAAAAAATTTTAAATTTTGATCATTGGTATCAACCATTATAAATCATCTCTCTATAAGCTATTTTTTTACATTTTAGCTTTTATCCATTTTTCTATCTCACTTGATGTGGGAATACGTCCTGTTACTTTTATTTCGTTATCAATGGCTAATGCAGGAGTTGAGAGTATTCCTGCTTCCAGTATTTTATCCAATTCTTCAATCTTGACTATTTCAGCATCTGCCCCCAATTTGTCGACTACTTCTTTTACAGCCTTCTCAACAGCTTTACATTTGCTACAACCAGTGCCATATATTATTATTTTCATGATTTTTCTCCTTCTAAAATCTTTTAAAGTTTTGACTTATCTGAAATATATAATATTTAATATTACTTTGAATTTTATTTTTCTTCTATTTTTTCTTTGGTGTTCCTAGTTTATTCAAAGCATCAAATGATGTCCTTTGTCATTATTTTTTACATTTTTCATCTGAGAAGAATCTACCTTTGATGCTTTTTTTAAGATATAATCATTTTATTTAGATTCTACAATTATATTCTATAAAATATCTATTAACATCCATATATTTAAATATATTATTGTCGTAATAATTTATCATGAAAAAAACATGTGAAATTAATGATGATGGTAAACCTAATTGTGCCCAGATAGAGAATCTGGAAAAGATACTATCTGAAATGCCTAGCGAAGAGGAAATGCAAAAAAATGCAGATATAATCAAAGCACTAGCCGACCCAACCAGGCTAAAAATTGTCTATCTTCTATCTAAAAGTAATGAGCTATGCGTCTGTGAAATAATGGCAGCATTAGACAAACCTCAACCAACAGTATCCCATCATCTGAACCTCTTAAAAAATGCAGGTTTACTTAAATGGCGTAAGGAAGGAGTTTGGACACATTACAGGCTATCAAAGATGAAAATTTTAGACAGCATCGATGAACTTTTAATAACCCGGCAATAATTTGGTGATATCTTTGAAGGATGATATTAGTGGTCAGATTACCAACCAAATTTGTGATACTCCCAAACTTGGATTTCTAGACAGATTTTTAACTCTTTGGATTTTCTTAGCCATGGTATTAGGAGTTTCAATTGGATACTTCATTCCAGGAGTTGAATCTTTTATTAATAGATTTTCTGTAGGTACTACAAGCATTCCCATAGCTATTGGTTTAATTTTAATGATGTACCCTCCTCTGGCCAAGGTCAAATATGATAAATTGGGAGAAGTTTTTAGGGACACTAAAATATTGGGTTTATCATTATTCCAGAATTGGATATTAGGACCTATACTGATGTTCATTCTCGCAGTGGTATTTTTAAGAGCTTATCCTGAGTACATGGTTGGTTTAATATTAATAGGACTAGCTCGTTGTATTGCAATGGTAATTGTTTGGAACCAACTCGCAAAAGGAAATAGTGAATATGCTGCAGGGTTAGTGGCATTTAACAGTGTTTTTCAAGTATTTTTCTACAGCATCTACGCATGGATATTCATCACAGTACTACCTCCACTATTTGGGATACAAGGAAGTGTTGTAAACATAAGTATATTACAAATAGCTGAAAGTGTTTTCATATATCTTGGAATTCCATTTATTGCAGGAATATTAACTAGATACTTCCTGGTAAAACGAAAAGGTATTAAATGGTATGATGAAAAATTCATACCTAAAATCAACCCCATAACGCTCATAGCACTATTATTTACTATAATAGTAATGTTCAGCTTAAAAGGAAATATTATAGTCCAATTACCATTTGATGTAGTGATAATAGCCATTCCACTGTTATTATACTTTGTAATAATGTTTTTCACTACTTTCTTAATGGGATACAAATTAGGTGCAGATTACTCTAAAACCTCTGCACTCTCATTTACAGCTGCCAGTAACAACTTCGAATTAGCAATTGCCGTTTCAATTGCAGTTTTTGGAATAGGATCAGCAGTAGCATTTGCAACTGTAATAGGACCATTAATCGAAGTTCCTGTATTAATAAGTCTAGTTAATGTAGCATTATATTTCCAAAAACGCTATTATAACGAATCATAACCAAATTTATCCAAAAATTAAATAAATTTATCACACAAAGACCTTAAAATAAAAGAAAACAATTATTAATATTTAATTACGGAGGCCATAATATGCATATTGGGTTCATATTAACAAAAAGTCCGTCAGAGCAGGGATTTAAAACTTTTATAGACTATTCTCAATTGTACATCAATAATGATCAAATCTCAATTTATCTTTTAGGAAGCGGAGTTTATTGTGCTCGAAAAAGTTATTTTAATCCTGATTTAGAAGTACTTCTTAAAAATTCAAAGGTTTATGTTTCTTCGAATGATCTTAAAGCAAGAGGAATTGAAGATGAAGAGATAAATGAAGAATTTATCATGTTTTCCCAATATGATGATATGATAATCGATATTATGGAAAATTCTAATCAGATTGTAAGTTTTTAAAAATTTGAACGAGTTGACAAAAGAAATGAATGACACCATAAATAAAAATTTATCAAATCAAAAGATGATGGTTATCGTGCTAATAGATGGTCCATATATTTCACAATATGCAGATATTGGATATAAAATGGCAAAAACTGCACTAAAGATAGGATATGGAGTCAAAATATTCCTGTACATGGATGGTGTACATTTACCTAGAAAAGATCAAGATCCCCGCACATTACCAAATATTTCCAAAAATTTTAAAGAACTTATAAAAAATGGTTGTGAAATTAAAGCATGCATTAGATGTGCAGCAGCAAGAGGATACTTAGACGAATCAGATTACTTAGAAGAGGTTGAAATAACAAGTGTTTATGATCTTGCAGAATGGATGGACGAAAATAGTAAAGTAGTATTGTTGGGTAGTTAACATGTTATCTTCATTAATTATTATAGATAAAGCTCCTTACGGCCATGAAAATGCGTTAAGCGGAGTTTATATTGCAATTGCAAGTTTGGATAAGGGAATAAAATCTGATGTCCTTTTAATGGGTGATGGTGTTTATTCGGCCATAAAAAATCAAATAGCAGAAAAAACAATCCAATATCCATCATTAACTGAATTACTTTATTCAATATTCCCCAATGGAACTTTATACGTTCATTTGGATTCATTAATTGAAAGAGGAATTAAATATGAAGATCTGATTGAAATTTCAGAACTTATTAATGGTAAAAGTCTTTACAATCTTTCAAAATCAAAAAACCACATAATTAAAATTTAAGAGGTAATAAAAATGGAAATGGAAGAATTAAAATATGATATTTTTGAAGATGGTTCGCTGGTAAAAAGTGTTTCAATAACTAAAATAATGCCCTGTATGGCAGAAGAAGGCAGAATTAAACTAGCAATGCAACTAGATTCAACATTAGATCACGTAATGCCAATATTTGCGGGCAAATTCCCACCAGGAAAAGTAAATTATATCAAACACAAAAAGATTTTAACAATAAATACACATGAAAGGGTTATAACGTTTTTCCCATCTGGAAAAATAATGATGATGAACACAAGAAACCCAGAAGAAGGTATAAAAATAATCACAGAATTTATGGAAAAAATAAACCAATCTTACATTGAACATGAAAATGGAGAAGTTATAGATGATCTATCAGAAAAACTATCCAAAATAGGCCCATTAAACATTTATAACTGCTTGCCTCAGACAAATTGCGAAGAATGTGGAATAGCCACATGTATGGCATTTTCAATGAAACTTCTCTCGGGTGATATCACTCTAAATGAATGCAAACCACTATTAAAGTCTGAAAACCATGAAAAATTAGATTCATTAAAGGAACTTTTAGGAGATCAAGTGATGATATCCCTGGGATGGACAGGAAATTAGGTCATTCTTAAAATCCATTTTTTTATTATTAATCATTTATTAAATTTAAAAGATAGAGGTTGTAGTGTGCTAAGAAATATAAAGAGTTTGACCATTCAAGATCAGACATCCAGAAATGAGCTTTTAATAGTACTTAAGGAAGAAGCTAAAAAATTTACTCTTCAAGATATTATAAGCTGCAGTCTTCAAATTCAACAGGAAGCTAATTGTATTCATACCAGTTACAAGAAGGAGTATATAAAAGCTGAAACCGGATTTATGATACGTATTGTAGAGGTTAAAGATGATAATTTTAACTATAATGGTCTATTGGAGGTGGATGAACTAAATACTGCCATTAACCTTCTTGAAGAACAGGAAAAAATGATGGAAGACATGGAAGATACAAACACTACTTTCATCAGGATATATTCTATCATATCATTATACACCACATTCATCAAAGATGAACCCATCCATCAAGTAGGAACACTATTTCCAGGGGGTTTCACTGTTAAAAAAGATGGAGATAAATATACTTGCCCTGTTAAGGATAACAATAATGATAATCCCCTAGCGTTATGTCCCTTCTGTATAGCAGTACAGGATGAAGAAGTGTGAAATTAAATTGTTAAATTATTTGCTATTAATTATTTTCATGAAAATAAAAAAGGGATTAGTAAAGTTATTTCTTCTTGGGTTTTAATTTTCTCCTATAATTATCAAAGTTGCTAATTACAATCAAAGTATAGTTGCAATAGTATTTTCAATTTAGTATTTTTGTAGTTTGCTTCTCCAGTTTGGTTAAAAATTTTAATCACTAAAAAACATGTCATGTCGGAAGATTTGTTTCCTTCACAATATTTAAATATTAAATAGAATATAGATTTTAGGGTTTATGTAGAAATAATACCTTCGGAAGTTTTTATTAGAATTTCCGATTTCCATGATTGAATAAATGGGGGTTAAATTGGGGAAAATGTTATATAAGGGTAAAAAATTGAAAAATGAGGAGTGAAATGATTAAAATATGAAGTTTCCATATTTGAAGTCTAAAGTTCGATCATCATGTGAACCAATTTAAAAAAAACCGGCTTCCCAGGAAAGTACTTGATACAAAAATTTGAATTTTTATAATGTTGAAGGTATTTTAATAAAATATAATTGAGGTGGATTAATATGATGATGAACGATGAAATTGAAGAAGAATCAGATTTAGATCGATATAACTACAATTTAGAGGGATTAACATGCTTTTAGAAGATGTAATTTTAATCATGTTATTCCTGTTAATACTAACTATCACTGCCATACCAATAGGTAAATACATGTCAAAAATCTTGACAGGTAAAAAAACCTTCATGACACCTGTGATACGACCATTAGAAAAATTCATTTACCGTATATGTTCCATTGACGAAAATCAAGAGATGACATGGAAAAGATATGTTTATGCATTGCTTATATTCAACATAATTGGGATAACGTTTATTTTTGTTTTACAATTAATACAAAACTTTTTACCGCTGAATCCTGCACAAATGCCAAGTGTAAGATGGGACACAGCATTAAATACTGCAATTTCTTTTTCAACAAATACCAACTGGCAATCATATGCCGGTGAAACAACTATGAGCTATCTGACACAGATGCTAGGAATGACAGTCCAGAACTTCCTTTCTGCTTCAGTTGGTATTGCAGCACTCCTGGCTTTAATTAGAGGGTTTACACGTCAAAACTCAGCTACAATTGGTAATTTCTGGGTCGACATAACAAGAACAGCTTTATATATTCTTTTACCATTAGCAGTTATTTTCGCCCTTATTCTGGCATCACAGGGTGTAGTTCAGACTATTGGTCCATATGTCACAGCCCATACACTGGAAGGGGTTAATCAAACCATTGCACTCGGTCCTGTTGCTTCACAGGAAGCAATTAAGATGCTCGGTTCAAATGGAGGTGGATTTTTCAGTGCAAATTCAGCCCATCCATTTGAAAATCCAAATGGTATAACCAACATACTGGAAACATTCGCAATTCTATTAATACCAATATCCATAGTTTTTGCATTTGGATATATTATAAGAAATTTCAGACAAGGACTGGCCATATTCGCAGCCATGATGATACTCCTTGTAGCAGGAATGGGAGTAGCATACTATGCTGAAAGCCAATCAAATCCAATAATTCAGAAATTCGGTGTTTCTGGCGGGAATATGGAAGGTAAGGAACTGACATTTGGTGTTGCTGAATCAGTTCTTTGGGGAGTTGCAACAACAGATGTTTCAAATGGTGGAGTAAACTCCATGCATGACAGCACCATGCCCCTAACGGGACTAGTTTACATGTTTAATTTAGGTATAGGAGAAGTTATATTCGGAGGATTAGGTGTTGGACTCATTGGAATGATTTTCTATATCATTTTAACCATGTTCATAGCAGGACTTATGATAGGCAGAACACCTGAATTCCTTGGTAAGAAATTAGGACCTTATGAAATGGTAATGGCAACATTAGCCCTTATAGTACCTGCAGGATTGATTCTTGTATTTGCAAGTATTGCCATATCTTTACCACAAGGACTTGTGGGTCTTAATAATCCATCAGCACATGGACTCTCGGAAATACTCTATGCTTATGCATCTGCATTTGCAAATAATGGATCAGCATTTGCAGGCTTAAGTGCAAACACAGTATTCTACAATCTAACATTAGGACTTGCAATGTTTATAGGCAGGTTTGTTGTTATAATACCTGCCTTAGCAATTGCCGGATCTTTAGCAGCAAAAGGAAGAGTAGCAACAGACGCATCAACCTTTCCAAGCACCAACGCACTCTTCGTCCTCATGCTTGTGAGTGTAGTAGTAATCGTGGGAGCTTTAACATTCTTCCCAGTGTTCGCACTCGGACCAATACTCGAACATTTATTCCTACAAGGAGGACTAACTTTTTAGGGGGGGTTAAATCATGACAAACGAACAATCAACCAGCATTTTTGAACCAAAATCAGTTATCGAAGCACTAAAAGGTTCAGTTAAAAGACTTAATCCAATAGTCCTCCTAAGAAACCCAGTAATGCTAATAGTGGAAATAGGAGCAATTATTACCACATTAATAGCATTAATTAACCTGGTCTATGGTGGAAACTTTTTATTCAACATCCAAATCAGTATATGGCTATGGTTTACAGTCATATTCTCCAACTTTGCTGAATCACTAGCTGAAGCAAGAGGAAAAGCACGTGCACAATCACTAAAAAACACTAGAACCGAAGCATTCGCAAACAAAATTATAAACGAAAATGAAACAGAAAAAGTACCAGCACTCTCCCTAAGAAAGGAAGATATAGTAATTGTCAAAGATGGGGAAATCATACCCAGTGATGGTGACATAATAAATGGAACTGGTCTAGTTGATGAATCCGCAATTACAGGCGAATCAGCTCCAGTAATAAGAGAATCTGGAGGAGATATAAGTGGTGTCACAGGAGGTACTAAACTTCTTTCAGGCCAGATTAAGATTAGAATCACAGTAGATCCTGGAGAAACCTTCCTTGACAGCATGATTAATATGGTTGAAAGTGCTAAAAGAGAAAAAACACCCAATGAAAAAGCTTTAGAGATCCTTCTAATAGGATTAACTGCACTCTTCATAGTGGTAGTCATCACATTAATGGCATTCTCTAACTATATGGGTGTTGCCATAAGCATACCTATCTTAATAGCTCTTCTGGTCTGTCTTATGCCAACAACCATCGGTGCACTCTTACCTGCTATTGGTATTGCAGGTATGGACAGATTATTACAGCACAATGTAATCGCATTAAGTGGAAGAGCTGTTGAAGCAGCAGGAGATGTAAGCGCAGTTTTACTAGATAAAACAGGGACAATAACACTTGGAAGCAGAAAAGCAACTGAATTCATTCCTGTTGACGGTATACAGAAAAAAGATCTGATCGAAGCTTCATTATTATCCTCCCTTGCTGATGAAACACCCGAAGGAAGAAGTATTGTAATTTTAGCTAAAAAAGAATTAGGAGTGAGGGGTAGAGATATAAGAGCTCCTGAAAATTCAGATTTTGTACCATTCACACCAGAAACTCGTATGAGTGGAATAGACTACGGAACTAATAAGGTACGTAAAGGAGCAGCAGATTCCGTACAGGACTTTGCTAAAAACCATGAATGTAACATACCAGCTGATGTCAGAGAAATAGTTGAGGAAGTGTCTAGAAATGGAGATACACCATTAGTTGTAGCAGATTGCAGTGGGGTATTCGGTGTTATTAGGTTGAAAGATGTTGTCAAGACAGGTATTAAAAATCGTTTATTACAGCTTAGACAAATGGGAATTAAATCTGTTATGATAACAGGTGACAATCCCTTAACTGCAGCATCTATAGCTGTAGAGGCAGGGGTGGATGATTTTATAGCGGAAGCCCGGCCTGAAACTAAACTGGAACTAATACGTAAATATCAGAGTGGAGAAACTCAACGTTTAGTAGCCATGATAGGTGATGGAACCAATGATGCTCCGGCACTAGCTCAGGCTGATGTTGCAGTTGCAATGAGTGCTGGTACAGCAGCAGCAAGAGAAGCAGCTAACATGGTTGATTTAGATTCATCACCAGCAAAACTACTGGATATAGTAGAAATAGGCAAAGAAATATTAATTACAAGAGGTGCATTAACCACCTTCAGTATAGCTACCGATGTAGCCAAATATTTCGCAATAATTCCAGCAATATTTGCAGTAACTTACCCACAACTCAACATCTTAAACATAATGCATCTATCAACACCAATGAGTGCGGTTTTAGCAGCGGTTATTTTCAATGCGATTATAATACCGCTGCTAATTCCATTAGCACTTCGAGGAGTTAAATACCGCCCATCTTCATCAGTTACAAAACTACTAGGAATGAACATATTAATATATGGTATAGGTGGCCTAGCCCTACCATTTATTGGTATAAAACTGATAGACATGCTAATATCGGCACTGGGGGTGGCATAAATGGGTGAAATGATTAAAGAGCTTAAAAGGGCCCTTATAATATTCGGAACATTGGCATTGGTTCTGGGAATAATATATCCACTTGTAATAACAGGCATATCACAAGTAGCTTTTTCTTATCAAGCCAATGGTCAAATGATAAAGTTAAATGGAACTGTTGTAGGCTCTGAACTTATAGGTCAAAGCTTTGAAGCTCCACAGTATTTTCAGGGCAGACCATCAGCAATAGACTATAATGCAAGCACTTCAGGAGGTTCCAATTATGGGCCAACCAACCAAAAATTGATTGACAGGGTAAACAAAACAATAAATGAGATCAAGACAAATGATAGCCTTTCAGCCAATGCTACAATTCCTTCAGATATGGTAATGGCATCAGGAAGCGGGCTCGATAGATATATCAGCGTTGAAGACGCCTTAATCCAGGTTCCAAGAATTGCTAAAACAAGAAACATAAGCGAATCTACAATCAAAGATTTGATACAAAAAACAGAGGAAACACAGTTTCCATGGATTGGACAACCAGTTGTAAATGTCTTGAAACTAAATATGGCACTTGATGGAATCCATTAAATTGGATTCCTTAATTTTTTTTTAGGGTACAAATTAATGATTTAATTATTTATATTTTCAGAATTGGTAGGTGAAGAATGACCGAAGAATATAAAAGACCTGATCCTGATGAGCTTCTAAAGAGAATAAAAGAAGAAGAAAAGGTTAAAGAACGTAAAAAAGGTTATTTAAAGATATTTTTGGGATACGTTGCAGGGGTTGGTAAAACATACAGAATGCTCTCTGAAGCACGTTTCCTGAAAGAGAATGGGCAAGATATGGTTGTTGGTCTTGTTGAAACACATGGAAGGATTGAAACTGAAGAACTTCTGAAAGGGTTGGAGGTTTTACCCCGAAAAAAGATAGAATACAGTGGTATTTCACTTAAGGAACTTGATGTTAGAGGAATATTGGAAAGAAATCCTAAATTTGTGATGGTAGATGAACTAGCCCACACCAATGTACCAGGTTCAATGCATACCAAAAGATATCATGACGTTGAAGAAATACTGGATGCCGGTATAAACGTTTACACAACCTTAAATGTACAGCATATAGAAAGTTTGAAGGATATTATTTTTCAGATAACAGGGGTTGAAGTAAGGGAAACTGTTCCAGATAGGGTAGTTGATATTGCAGATAAAATAGAAATTGTAGATCTACCAACAGAAGAACTACTTCAAAGATTAGAAGAAGGAAAAGTTTACATACCCGAAAAAGTACAACAAGCAGTCTTAAAATTCTTTAAAGAAAGAAATTTAGAGGCACTTAGAGAGTTAGGGCTTAGATATGCTACAAGATGGGTTGATTATAATATGAAACAGCGTCTTGAGAAAGAAGGCGTTTCAGGACCTTGGGATGCCAGTACCACAATTATGGTCTGTATAAATTCCAGAACTTCATCAGAAAACATGATACGCCTGGCTCATAGATATGCCGACAATTTTAATGCAGAATGGCTCGGAGTATATGTAGAACCTTCTTATAAATTTAAAATGGGATATGAGGAAAGTTTACAGCTTGAAAAAAATCTTCAACTAGCTGAAGAACTTGGGGGCAAAGTTTTTAGATTGACTGGTATTAACATAGCCGAAGAAATTGTTTCATTTGCTAAATCAAAAAACATCAGCTTAATTATTATAGGCCATTCAGAAAGGTCTCGTATCGAAGCATGGGTACGTGGATCGGTTGTTAATGAAATTATTAGGAAAGGTAGTCCAATTCAGGTTCTTGTCATTGGGGGAGAAGGCCGTGAGAATGGATATCATGTCCAAAAAATAGATAGACAAGATTATTTGGACTTTAAAAGTTATTTGAAACCTTTTACTGTAAGTTTTTTAAGCATAATTATCACAACTGTTATATGCTTTTTTTTAAGTCCATTTTTAGAAGCGATTAATATTCCAATGATATTTATAATTCCTATAGTTGTCAGCGGTTTGATTGCTGGACGAAAGGGAGGTATCCTAGCATCTTTGATGGCAGTAGCATTCTTTGACTTTTTCTTTATCCCACCATATTTAACTTTTAGTGTTGCGGATTTACGTTTCATACCTACTTTTGCTGTGCTATTTATAGTGGGTGTTATAATCAGTTTCCTTGGAGATACCGTAAAAAAACAGGTCGAAAATACAAGGCAGCGAGAGGAGTTTATAGCGTCATTATATGATTTTAGTAGAGATTTGTTGGTTTCTCAGAATTTAGACGATTTTTTAAATAGAATTACCAATTATATATGGGAATTATTCAGTTATGATGTTGTAATGATCATTCCTGATGATAATAATAATCTAAAAGTGGAATCACGTAAAGGTGATAACATTAAGTTTGATGATGACGATCTGGGGGTGGCTAATTGGGTTTTTGAGCATGAAAAATCTGCGGGATATGGTACAAATACATTAGCATCTTCGAAATGGTATTACCTACCATTAAATGCTCATGATTTAAAATTAGGTGTTTTAGGAGTTGCACCATATGAATCAGATATTACAAATGAACAGAAGCATCTTCTTGAAGCATATACTAGTATTGTTTCAGTAGCATTGGCAAATTATTTAAAAATAGGTTAATTATATTCAGGAATTTAATTCCATATAATGGATGTAATATTTGATTCAGCATCCATGAGTTCTTGAAATTCCTGTTCTAATTTGTTTTGGTGGTTCATTAAGTAATTTTAACAATACAACAGCGCTGTTGTGCTGTTTATCCTCGTTTGAATGGTATTAGTGTAACTTTTTTGTTAAATTTTGTAATAATTTTTAATTCTTGGTTTAAAAACAATCCAGCTAAATGGAATGAATTTCAAAAAAAATATTTAAAAGAATTGAATGATAATAAAGAAGTCATTAAACTGTTAAGGTCATTGCTAGGTGCTATATCTTTAATCCATAGATTGATTTCTATTTTTTTCTTTGGAGATTCTTTTGGGCAATTAAAATCTACTGAAAAAAGTTCATTATTAAAAATGATAAATTGTATATAGGTTGTACGACAATTACAATAATAGAGCAGGGAAATCTCGCTTTGTTTTGGTTTTATAAAAATGTATATTACTTTATTTTTTGTGTAAAAAGTATATATCCCTGCTCGCCTCCGATTTATAAAAAAATTTCACAGAGAGAACTATATGAACTCTAAGTCCATTATAACTCTCATTTTCTTTGATAATCTTCATTGATTTTTAGTAATTTATACAAATATTTAATTGTGTTTTTGTTATATTAAAGTATTTTACTTGAAAATAGAAATAGGTGGTGAATAAATTGATAGAATCAAGAATGGATATTAAATCAAGGATAAGAAACTTGGAAATAATCTATAAAAAGCATCAATTACTTACTAATTCGGATCTGGTTATAGTTGAAAAACGACTAGAAGAATTAAAAGGAGAGTTAAAATGCAGCCGATATCGATGAATTATAATAATAATGCCTTTTTTTATTCAAAATCGATGTATATATGTTAAACGATTACAATAAGGAACTTTTATATTCACATTGACGTCAATCTAATCAAATATTTATATGTAGATCTAGTTGATCAAGGGAATGGCCATAAAAACTACCGTATTTGTATACAATGTTAGGTTTAATTTTTAGATTTATTCCTTTTTATGTAAAGTTTGGATAATGGTAAAGCAGTTGCACCATGTGCAACCACACTGAAAAATACAGTAACAAACACTGCTAAAATAAATGTATCTTGCCCGGGGAAAGTACCCAATCTTTCTAAAGCAATAAGGGCTAGAACTATTGATGCCAGTCCTCGTGGACCAAACCAACCCATAAATAAAACAGAATCCCAACTTACATGAGTACCAATCAGAGATATGACCACAGGTAACATGCGTATAAAAGTCAAACTCAAAATTGCATAGACAATAATCTGCCAACTAATAAACGGAATCAAACCTGCAAGTATAATTCCTAATAGGAAGAAAACTGTAAGATTTAAAAATTGACCTTCAGCTTCAGCAAAATCCATCATAACTTTCCCTGCATCTCTGGTAATATATCCTGTTGCTAAACCACCAACAAATGCAGCAATAAAACCACTACCTCCGATCTCATCGGCTATAATAAAGGAAAGAACGGCTAAAACAAGAAATGCAATTCTCTGATACTCTGGAGTGATCCATCCTTTGTCCCGGGATTTGATAACGATTCCAGATCCGATCAATCCTACCGATATACCCACCAATGCACCTAAACCTATCTGTTCGAGTGCTGTCTGAATGAAATATCCTGTTGGAGAAAAAGATTCTTCTGCTAAACCTATTGCAATAAATACCAGCAAGAAAGGCACAGATAATCCATCGTTTAATCCGCTCTCAACTTCTAGTGTTTCACGAATTCTACTGGGTATAGCTTTATTATTTACTACAATCTGTCCTAAAGCAGCATCGGTAGGTGCTAAAACAACACCTATTATTGCTGCTTCCCAAAAAGTTAGATTGGTGAAGATTAAAATAGCAGAAGTAATTCCGAGAACTATGGTTAAAATGAGTCCAATACTCAGTAACCTCGTTGTTAAACTGTTTAATTTAATATCGCCCAAATCAACACGTGATGCATCTGTGAAGAGTACCAGTACCAGAGCTATTTCTGCTATCAACAATACTATTGTAGATATTGGAGGTTTTGTAACGTCAATATAACCTGTAACAAGCCAACCAACCAAGATTCCTGCAAAAATGAATATCATCTGAGCGCTGATTGGGAGTTTATCAATTTTACTGGAGATTACAGCAACAATAAAAACCAGTATTAGAAAGAATAATAGTTCAATCATAATTCTTCAACAGTTAAAATATTATCTTTCTCGGATAAAAATATTTCTTTATTTTAATCAGCAAAAGAGTTGGTAACTCCATCTATATTATTTTTTAAGTGCTTCTATTAGTAGGGCAAATATTATAACCAAATATCCTAACGATCTGAATGTAATTATTAATATATTTGTACTTGTAATTCCCAAGAGTATTGCCAGGTGTGAAAAAGCAAAAAGTGCGAATGCAAGGGAGATATATAGGGCTAAAAGATATTTTTTAATTTTAAAAACCCAAAGTCCCAAAATAACAATTATTAAAGATAAAATTAAGTTCAAAGTAGTTGTAACGTCAAATACCATTAAATTACCTCCTAATCAGTATATATAATATATATTTCGAGGTTTATAATCTTAACAAACCTATAGTTGAAAAGATTAATCTTTGCAGATTAAACTAGAAAAGGAAAATTTTGTGTATTTAATTTATTATAATATCTTTATTTTTTCCAAAATTCTAGAATATTCTGAAACTAGCAGAAATAATATGGATTTATGAATAATTGAACTAAATTTTCTTTTCATATTTAAAAAATATGTTATATAATATCCGTTCTAGTTTTTGATTGGTAAAATTCAACCTCCATATGATGCGGTATTGTTTTGATATAACTGTGTATAATATTTGCTGACATTTGTGTTTACTTTTTTATAATCCAAATTTAATTGGCCATGATTATAATAATATTGTAGATCTGATGCATGTATTAATTCAAAATTTCTATATGGATTGTTTAAATATGGAGATATCAATCCTGAGAGCGTGTACACATAAGCAGGTATTAGTCCATATGTTTTAGTTAATATTTGGAAGTAAAGTGGAAATCCTTCTCCAGGAGTTATTATGGGGTTTCCTTCCCGTACTGTTCCTTTAAAAACCATTGGAATGGGACCTTTTTGACCATGTTCTCGTGCAAGGGAATTAACATGTGACATCATTTCATCATAGTTGTTATAGACTGTTCCATCTGACATATATTTATATCTGCCAACTGGAACACCAAATATGGCTACTTTAAGCGAGTCAAAGAAATTTACCTGACTAAGGTTAATAGAACCCATGCCCTGAGTATCTATAAATGCCACTTCTATAATGTATACATTTCCTTCTTGATAACTACGATAGTTGGAACCTCCATACATCTGTAATACCATTGCAGTTTGAGATCCTTTATTTTCAGCTTCTTTAGAAAGGAGTTCAGAGTGGGGGTGGCCGGGATACATATCTGGATTTGCCAGTTTAACAAATGCAAGTCTTCCCATAGGATCTATTGGACCAGTTGAAACTTTAATGTAAGAATAGCCCAATATCAAAGCTAACAGTATTATAGCAATCAAAGACCATTTCTTTTTACTCATAAATTATTCACCTTTTGACAACAATCTTAATAAAATATGTTAATTGAATCAGATCTAAATTAATGGTTAAACAACTTTAAAATGATTAGTTGTTGAAAATATTTTAAAATAAAAAAAAATCGGGCTTTAAAATTTAAATTCATTACCATAAAGCCTCATATTATTTTTTTTTATACTAATTTTAGCCCCTTGGAAATTGCGAATTGAGTCATAAGGTCATTTGGTATGATCACTATGTTTCCTGAGAGATACTGTTGTGTTACTGTTTGGAAAAGTGATGGTGCTTTGGTCGGATTCTTTGCCGCTTCTAATATGGGGTTCATTATGAGATCGGTTGCTTGTCCTCTAGTCAGTGTACTATTTTTTTTCTCAGTTAAATTCCTTATAACATCGATACTATTGTTGGTTATAGTACCATAACCCGGAATATTAATTGGGCCAACAGTTGCTACTACCGCATCAACAGCTGGGGGTGTTAAAATTACAACGGCATCGGTTTTGATTCCTGTATTTTCCTGGACAATTGATTGTGCATCTGCAGCATCAGCTGCTGTATCTTTATTCCATAATGCATCATTAAGTTTTAATTTATCTCCTCCGGCTGCTGCAGGTTCTGGTAATGTGGAGGAAACCATTCCACCAGGATAAATTGGTGTAATATTCTTTACATCACCATCTGTCACATGTATTGCATAAGCCATATCAACAGCCCCAATTCCTGGCCTTTTTTCATTTGTATCTGCCAACAATACAAGAACATTATGATCTCCTTTCATAACATTTGTTGAAGCTGGCTGTTCATACTGATATATTACGTAACCAGTGGACACACTTATCAGTGCCAATATAACTATTAACACAATTAATTTTTTTCTTATCATATCCACCACGACCTAACTTTTATTTTTTAAATTTTCATTATTTATTCAATTAAACCCTTAAAATTATGATTTGATAAAACTTAAATTATTCAACAGAGTATCCATTTGTATTTTTGTAATTTTTGCAATAAAACCACCAATTACCATGATTAAACCTGGAATTATTAAAAAACAGATAAAATCAACGAATGATGAGCTATAGGTTTTGTTAACGAATAATTGATAGATAATTAGGACTACAGACACACACATGCCCGAGATTAGTGCTATTCGTGATTTTCCAATATTCGAGGTGTAAGTTGCTATATATCCACCTACAATTAGAATAAATAAAAATAGATCTGTTGTAAGAGGAGGATTATTCAAGATAACTAAATTTACAAGAAATATAAATCCTATTACAATTCCTGTTGCCAATAATATGCTGTATCTACTTTTCATCAAAGATCACACTCATATTTCCTTTGAATTATTTTTGATAGATTTTTTTTCAATGTATTTGTAAACCAAATATCCAACGATTATTAATACGCCTATTCCAACTATTATATCGAGTATATGGAAATATCCTTTGATAATTTCCCAATTCGGACCCAGTTGAACTCCAATATAACCTAAAACAAAACTCCATGGTAATGAACCAATGAATGTGTATACAGCGAACTTCTTCAAATCCATTTGTGCAATTCCAGCAGGTAGTGATATGAATGTACGTATGACTGGTAGAACTCTGCTTATTAAAACAGCCTCTCCACCATATCTTAAAAACCATCTATCTGCAAGTTGAAGTTTGCTCTCTGTAATGCGTAAATATTTACCATATTTAGTAAGTAATGGTCTTCCTCCCTTTAATCCTATGAAGTAAGCAATTAAAGATCCTATAAGGTTACCAAATGCTCCAACAATTGTAATTCCAATTAATGTCATATTGGTGTTACCCTGCCACACAACAAATCCACTAAATGGCATTATAATTTCACTGGGAATAGGTATACAAGCACTTTCAAGTGTCATTCCAATTAACACACCCCAATAACCCAAGCTACTAATTAAATTAATTGCAAAATTACTTACAAATTCTACCACGCTAATCATAAAAATACCACCAAAATTCTTATTTTCTTCCTATTCTCCTTATTTTATAATAAATCCCTTTGATTACCGTATTCAATGGAATAAATTTGTCTTTAAATTGGAAAATAATAATTATACTTATTATTGAAACTAATAACGACCCCAAGATGTCTAATGGGAAGTGTACTCCGCTGAAAATTCTAGCAAAAGCTCCTATGAATCCTAATATTAAAAATATAAAACCTGCCACTCTTGTTTCTTTGAAATATATCAACATCAATGCCAATGAAAACATCAAAGTAGCATGATCAGAAGGGAATGATGTTTCAGCAGGATACTGGAAGAGAAGAGTTCCAAGATTTATCATGAACGGTCTTGGATGAAAGTAAACTAGTCCGATAATATAATTAATTGCAAGTCCAAGTATTGCTGCATAAACACCAAAAAGTACTATGTCACGACTTCTGTTTACATTTTTAAACCATAAATAAACCAGGCCTAAGATGATTATTACAGGCATATATTTAGCTGTAATTATTGCCAAATTGTCAATTATTGGATTTAAACCAGCATACTGGTTTATTAAATGGTATATTGCAAAATTTATTTGTTCGATCATGAAATTAACTCCAAATATTAAGATGATATTATGATTTTATATAATATTCCAGCATCCATCTTCGATTTTACGGATATAAAAACCATAATATAAACGAATTTAAAATAATGTAGTGGTATTGATTCGTGAATTGTAATATGAAAAGCTATATTAAAGTATTTATGCCGAAGTTACACCCCAATCATTACCCATACACAACCCAACTATCAATTAAAATATCTAAAAAAAAAAAATAATATCATTAAAAAAGTTTGATATTCAGGTTATTTGATCATTTATTATATCTATGAACCGTTTAAAAATAGAAAAAAAATCTATAAAATATTTAGTCCCATGTTATTATAAATAGAATAGTCAATGCAATTAATTGTGCTGTGGTAACAGAAAGCAGAAATGCGTAAACTACTGTACCACCTAATTCATGCATTTCAATACCGAGAACTAAAAATATGGCTAGACCTACTATTGCAAGAATGTTTTGGATTAATAGAATTAATGCGAAGTATAACAATCCGGTGGTAAATTTAGATTTTAATTGATTGTAACTGGTCCAATAAAAGTAAAATAATGCTGATAATAATCCAACATTAGCAATTCCAATTAAAATTGCTGCGGATATAATCAACCTATTTAAAAATACTAATTCTATCGTCATTTTTACCTCTTAGCCTAAATTTTGTATTTACAAAATTATTTATTTTTCTATAAATTTATCCCAGATCTCTTGAAAAATTTCATAGTTATTCTCAACTTCATCGGAAAGAAAATATAATTTACTGTAATCATCTCCAGTGGGTTTAACAATATTATTTTCCTCTAAAATTTTAATATGATGTCTAACAGTTTTATAAGATAAATCTAGTTCCTTTGAAAGTTGATTCGGATTATAAGGTCTGTCTTTAAGCAATTTAATTATCCTGGCACGATTTATACCACCACGTTTACCAGTTATCAACCACCAGAGTAGTTTCTTCAAATGTTCCATAGACTCAAACCCTAATTTACTAAAGAAATCTTTAACTAATGATTTATGGTAATTGCTATAATTAAATATTGACTTAATATCCTATGTATAAATTCCATATATTATTATAATAGATTTATCCGAGATATAAAAAAAATTATTTAATTGATACAATTAGATTTGAAACATTAAGTAAAAAATCTATGAAGTTAAGAATAAAAGAAAAATAAAATATTATTTAATATCATCCACTATGGAGTTATAATATTCCTTTAAAATCTTAGGACAATCAGGACATTCTTCCATTGAACGATTCAATGATAAATCAATTTCCCTATTTTTCCTTTGAATTTCAACATTTGTTACATATTCGTGTTCTAAAAATTTCTCTTTAATTATATCTAACTTATCAGAGGGTATAGTCACATCTGAAATTAGTATAGTAGACTTATCTTGTCCCGTATGTCCAACAATATGTCCAATAAATTCTACCATTTTTTATCACCATTATTATATATGGTCATCAAAATTTAAATAATTTTCTTTGAACATAACATAAATTTCATGGGTTAGATTAACTTTTTAAAGCATTAAATCATTTTAATACATACAAAAATATTATCTCTGGTTGCAATGAAAAATGGTTATACTCATACTCAAACATGCATGGATATATATTGAGATTGATATATAAAATTGTTAATTTGTATTAAGTTTTTGTTCAAATGGAAAGAATTCGTTCAGAGTTATCTTATGATATCTATACAATGTTTCAATTTTTATTCTAGTTCCTTTCATTGAGAATAGTATTAAAAATGCGGAATCATTTTCAAATTGAGTAATGAATATTTATTGTAATTCAAGGAAGTGATTTCCAAAAACTTATGTAAGAAACGAAACTAGTATTACATTATGAGATTGGGTGTAATTTTGGGAAAAAATTCTTAACTTCTATTCTTTTAATAAGGTTTTTCATAATTGTTATTGGAGTAGTTAAGGATGTTGAAATGGTGATTTTATGAAAAAAATATTTTTAGGCATTATAGGATTGTTATTAGTTGTAATAATGGTATCTGGATGTACTGATTCGGTTTCCCAGACCACCAAACATTTTGATAATGGTGTTATTGCTTTTGATTATCCTTCAAATATGGTAATTGAAGATCATGGAATTTACGGTATTTTCGTAAAAGATGGGTCAACAATAGAGGTTAGTATGCTAATAAAAAATTATAATACTTCTAACTCAAATTATACAATTCTCAGTGATAACAACATTAAATATCTTGATCCCAACACGAATGCTACCAAGAAAATAATTAGTGGAAGAACTGCATATGATTTAGTTTCGAAAAGTATTGGGAAAAATGGGGAGACAATAACTAGTTATTCCACATTTATAGATATTGGGACAGGTCAAATGGACATATCTCCAAGTTTTGAATCTAATATAAATGATCAAAAGGATACATCATTTTATAAAACGTATCAAATGATAGTTAATAGTTTCCAGGTTAAATAAACGTCTCCACTTAGATTAATCTTGCTGTAATCATTGTTTTTGCCATTTAAAGATTCCAATTTTTCCTTTTTTTTATTTTAAATTGTAATCTTGAAAAATGGTTATTATCATATTTAATTTACCAATAGATTATAATTCAATAATCTATTATCTTAGTCCGTGGAATCTAATAATTCTGCTGTTTTGAATATTTCTTCAAAAACCCAGTTCATACTAAGGTACCTCTCTCCTGTATCGGGTAGGATTACAACTATGAGTTTTCCTTTGTTTTCTTCTTTTTTGGCAAGTTGAAGTCCTGCATAGGTTGCTGCGCCTGAAGATATACCTGCAAGTATTCCTTCTTCTCTTGCAAGTGCTAAAAGAGTTTTTGCTGCATTGTCATCTGAAACCTGTATAATGTCATCTATAACTTTTGTATCAAGCACATCAGGCACAAAACCCGGTCCTATACCCTGTATTTTATGAGGCCCAGGTTTTCCACCAGACAGCACAGGGGATGTAGCAGGTTCAACAGCTATGGCTTTAACTGCAGGATTGAGTTCTTTAAGTGCCTGGCCCACTCCCGTTATTGTACCGCCTGTTCCAACTCCTGAAACAAATATATCTACCTTTCCTTCTGTATCTCTCCATATTTCCTGTGCAGTTGTTTCCTTGTGTATCTTGGGATTGGCATCATTTTTAAATTGCTGCGACATCACAGCATTTGGCATTTCAGTTACAAGCTCGTCTGCTCTTGCAATGGCTCCTTTCATTCCATCAACACCTGGTGTTAATACAATCTCTGCTCCGAGCAGAGTCAGTAGTTTTCTACGTTCAATTGACATTGTATCAGGCATGGTCAGGATAAGCCTGTATCCTCTTTGTGCTGCAACAAATGCAAGACCAATTCCTGTGTTTCCACTTGTAGGTTCGATGAGTATACTATCTTTAGTAATTACTCCGGCTTCTTCGCCTGCCTCTATCATTGCAACTCCAATTCTGTCCTTAACACTTGATAGGGGGTTGAATGATTCAAGTTTAACTACTACATCAGCTTTTGAGTCTTTTGTTAATTTATTTAACCTTACTATGGGGGTGTTACCAATTGTTTCTGTAATGTTATTTAAAATTCCCCTTGTTAATGTAGGTATTTTAACCATTTTTCCACCTTCTTATATTAAAATTAATATATTTTACTATACTTATATTGTCTATTGTTACTTAATAAAATTTCCTTTTAAACCGTAAAAACCCTTAATACAAGTTTATTACTCTTGAAATCTCTTTTCAATTTTAATCCGTAATTAATAATATAATAAAGAAAATTAACATTATATAAAACATCTAAAGGGTATTTAAAAAATTATTCAATCTTGATTAAAAAAAATATTAGCTTCAATTTTTTTTATTCTCAATTAATATACTATACAAGTTTTGAGTACTGTTTGGTAACAATAAATTTCAATTTGGGCTTATTTTTTGTATGATTTTTTATATGGGATAAATAATGGTACGTTTCTCTTGTATGAGAGGTATTTTTTCCCGAATTTCTGGGATAATTGATTTTCTTCTGATTTTGCTGTGAAATAGAATAAAAACAGGAATAAAACAGAACTGATTAAAATGAATGTGAATGGTAAAACCAAGAACCATCCCAAAATCAAAATGGTAGCTCCAAAATACATGGGATTACGTGTATATCCATAAATTCCTGTAGTTACCAATTCTTCTTCGTTTTCATATCCAGATGCAGAATATGTTAATTTTAAATCTTTAATACCTTTATATATGGTCCATACCGCTGTTATTATTAAAATTACTCCAATAATTATTCCATAAGGATAAATAAATGACAAATACCATGGTAGATGAAGTAACAATGTAATTCCTATGGGGATTAATATAAATAAAACTAAAAATGTTAACACAAGTTTAATAAACGGTATAAATGATCGGCTTTTACGTTTTTCAACCTTCCCCTTTGCATCTTCTTTATCGCTTCTTATAACAATCATATTTAAGCACCGTTTATTGAATTAACTCTTTAACTATTATTCATAATCCCATTATTAATCTATTTTTCTGTAAACCTAAAATTCAAATTCAAATTGAGTAGATTATACATTTAATCTTTGATACTAAAATTATTATTACATCCCTAATATTAGATAAAAATTATTAGTCAAGAAAAACAAATAACATGTTACGTTAACAATTATGGGGAAAATAAATGGCAGAAAAATCCAAAAAAAAGGCAGAGATCAAAGTTTCTGGAATGAGTTGTGCATCTTGTGCATTAAATGTTGAAAAATCATTGAAAGGTCTTGAGGGTGTAGATGAAGCTAATGTTAACATTGGTACCGAAAAGGCAACTGTTGAATATGATCCTGAAAAATTGAAACTTGCTGAATTGGAAAATGCAGTAGAAGAAGCAGGATATGGAGTAGTGAATGAAAAAGTTATTCTTAAAATTGGTGGAATGACATGCGTTATGTGTGTAAAAGCCATAGAAGATGTGCTAGGTAAACTTGATGGAATTAGCAATGTGACTGTTAATCTCACATCTGAAAAAGCCTATGTCACATATAATCCTCAAATGGTTTCAATAACTGATATGAAAAATGAAATTGAGGATCTGGGCTATCAATATCTGGGTGTTGAAGGTAAAGAGTCTGAGAATCTTGAAGAAGAATTAAGGGAGAAGGATCTTAAAATTAAAAGAAAGCGAATGTTGGTATCGTTTGGTTTTGGAATTCCACTGGGAATTTTAACCTTCGTTACATGGCCACTACCAATTTCATTCTCACTATTCAGTTTGATAGTATCAATCATACCCTTTATCTATGTAAGTTATCCAATATTCTCTGCTGGTTTCCGATCATTAAAGAACAGACATTTGGATATGGATGTCATGTACTCTATGGGAGTGGGAGTTGCCTATGGTTCAAGTGTTTTAGGCACATTTAGTATTGTTTTAAATCCACAATTCTTATTTTATGATACAGCACTTTTACTAACAGGATTCCTTACATTAGGAAGATATTTAGAAACCAGAGCAAAAGGAAGGACTTCAACTGCCATAAAAAAACTGGTTGGATTACAGGCAAAAACAGCAACAATTCTCCGAAATAATGAGGAAATAGAAATTCCAATTGAAGATGTTCAAATGAATGATCTTGTAGTTGTTAAGCCGGGTGAAAAGATCCCCACCGATGGTGAAGTGGTAAGCGGTGAAAGTTATGTTGATGAATCAGCAATAACAGGAGAACCGATTCCAGTCTTAAAAGATACGGGTAAATCTGTTGTTGGTGGAACCATTAATCAAAATGGTATAATAAGATTTAAAGCCATGAAAATAGGTAAGGATACAGTACTTTCTCAAATAATTAAACTGGTTGAAGATGCCCAGGGTTCAAAACCGGATGTACAGAGAATAGCAGATACTGCGGTAAGTTATTTTATACCAACAGTACTGACAATAGCAGTTGCAGCCTTTCTATTCTGGTATTTTGTTTCTGGAACAACCCTTATATTTGCACTCACAGTTCTGATTTCTATTCTGGTTGTTGCATGTCCATGTGCTCTGGGATTGGCATCACCAACAGCGGTTACCGTTGGTATTGGTAGAGGGGCTGATTTTGGAATTTTAGTTAAAAATGGTGAAGCATTAGAAGTATCAGAAAAACTCACCACCATACTATTTGACAAAACAGGAACACTCACCAAGGGTAAACCCGAAGTTACTGATGTATTTACAATGGGATTTGATAATAAAGAATTATTAAAATTCGCTGCCAGTGTTGAAAGAAATTCCCAACATCCGCTTGGAGAAGCATTGGTCAGGAAAGCACAGGCAGAAAATGTAGTTTTGGTTGAAAGTCAGAATTTTGATACTGTTGGTGGAAAAGGAGTAGTAGCAACAGTTGAAGGTAAACGGGTACTTATAGGAAACAAAGCTATGTTAAAAGGTAATGGATTCATGATATCTGATGAATATAATGAAATAATATCTGAATTTGGAATTGCCGGCAAAACAGCAGTTTTAATTGGGATTGATAACGAATTAGCGGGTATAATTGCAATAGCAGATACTTTAAAGGAAAATGCCAGCAAAGCCATTGAAGGCCTTAGAAAAATGAACCTCAAAGTGGTTATGATAACAGGAGACAATGAAAAAACAGCCATGGCCATAGCAAAACAGGCCGGAATTCATGATGTAATTGCGGAAGTTTTACCACAGGATAAATCTGATGAAGTTAAAAGACTTCAAGATGCAGGAGAGATAGTTGCATTTGTAGGTGATGGTATTAACGATGCACCAGCACTTGCCCAATCAGATGTTGGAATTGCAATAGGAAGCGGTACCGATGTGGCTATAGAAAGCGGTGAAATCGTTCTAATAAAAGATGATCTTAACGATGCTATTGCAAGTATACAATTGAGTAAAAAAGTTATGTCCAAGATAAAACAGAATTTATTCTGGGCATTTGCCTACAACGTTGTGCTAATACCTGTTGCAGCAGGAATACTATATCCATTCTATGGTATCACATTCAGGCCGGAATTTGCAGGATTAGCAATGGCATTAAGTTCAGTTTCTGTATTAACCCTTTCATTACTCTTAAAAGGATATGTTCCTCCTGCAAAACAAACAAAACACCACTAAATTGAATTAATAAAATATTTTTTTGAAAATTATATGCACGAATTTGTTGTAATTCATATTTTAATATTTTTTGTGGCTTAAATTTTCATTATACATATATTTTTACTAATACATATCAAAAGAAATATAAATTTAAATACTAATATCTACAAGTACTAATATATATTAGTAAATATGAGATGGGTTTTTATAGATAGAAAGGGCTATAAAACATTTTCCAGTGAAAATCTGATATGGAGAATATGTTTAATGATATAAAATACCTGTAATTTATCGAATGGGGTCTAATGGAATAAATAATGAAACTATTTATGATATTTGAAAAAAACTTATAAATAAAACTTATTGGTGGTGATTGAAATACTCTCAAAACTTTCTAATCTTGTACTCGGACTCTTATGGAAAAAATCTTTAAACCCTTATGAGATAACCAAATTAATGGAACGCCCGGGAATTCAGGATTGGTTCCCTATGAATGTTTCTTCTATATATACAACCATTAAAAATTTACATAAAAAAGGTTACATTACCGGTGAAATTCAAGATGAAGGAAATAGAAAAACCATATACACGTTAACTGAAAAAGGTGAAAAAGCGCTTAAAGATTCACTAGAATTAGGTTTGGAATCTTTCAATGTACAGGCAACTCATTTTGGAACATCATTATTTCATATTTGTATCTTGGATAAAGATGAGGCTATAAAATTACTTGAAAAAAGGATTATGGGTTTGGAAGGAATTAAATTTAAAGCTACAGAAAGAGTATCTAAATCCAGTTTGAAACTACCTTTTAACTTTAAAATGATGCAGAAATCCAACATTGAACGAATAAAGACAGAAATAAAAATCACTTCTGAACTCATAGACGAAATAAAAGCTGAAGACCAATGGAATTCTTCATTTATAGATTTTATGCAGTGATTTTTTTGAATTAAAAATAACTAAAGAAACTAACAGTATTTTCATAGATTAAATTAGATATAAATAAAAAATTAGGATTAAATTAATGGTTTAGGTATTTTTGCATGCTTTTTTTCCTTTAAACCACCAATTTTATCTATCCTCAGTTTTAGAAATCTTTTACCTGCCTCTGTTACACCATATATTGGTATTGAAGCTCCGGCCTTGAAACAGTTTTTTTCTCCTCCAATTTCTCTAATATACTTGGATGCACATCCAGTTACGACATCTGCATTATTAAATATTGTTTTTGCATCTTCTTTAGAGATTTGACTCAAATGTGCTGCAAAAATGTAGATCTTGATGCCTTTATTTTCACTTTCAATTTCCCTGAGCTTTGTTGCATCAGAAGCAGAAACAATGGTAACTGCAATTTTTTTGTAGCCCATGTCTATAGCTTTTAATATGCCTTTTATCTGGTCAATTAAAACATTTTCAGGATCGAGAACATTTTCACTTCCAATCTCTTTAATTACATTAGATAAAGGAGATGTACTTAAAAGTCCAGAAACTCTACCTCCTGTTCCCTGAACTATTTCGGGTTCGGTTAATATAACTGTTCCACATCCTTCACACACACTTACAACACTGTCAATTTCTCTTTCCACAATAAGAGTTGTTAGTATTTCTGAAACTCCGAAAGATAAAAAATCCTTCATTCGTATGGTTCTATCCTCTGTGCACATCCCAAAATCTTTTATACGAAACTCTATGTTTTCTTTGATATTTTCGGGTGTAAACTGTTTTATTCCCCTATATTTGTCAAATATTGGGCAGTAATCAATTTTAGGTTCTCCTACCTCAACAACTTTCCCTTCCTTTACTTTAACCCTAGTTTTTCCAAGGGCCTCAATAACATGTTCGTCCATTTTACATTCACCTAGAAATTCACTATATATTTATATGAACAGCATAGAATAAATTAATATCGTTTTTAATTCGTGATATTATAAATTAGGATAACTACAAGATTTTTATATATTTACTTCTTAATAATCTTATTTAGAGCTTAAACTTATAATATGGGAGTTATTTTATTGTTTTAATACGAAAACATTGAAGAGTAGTGTTATAAGATGAGGATAATTCTTTAAAAATTTGAGTATCGAAAGTTTTGATATGGATTCCACGTTTTTACCTTCTAAAAATTCTGCTAGCACATTGAAATCATCGTCTTTGAGGTTTTGAAAAATTTCCTGGTATCTTAGAGAGGTTTCCAAGGTCTTTCCAATGGCTGTTCTCCATTGATCTTCATATTTTTTAAGATATTTTGAGGATGTATCTTCATTTTCTATGGCTTCTACAGCTATTTCTCCGGCTATTCTACCACATTTCACAGTATTTTGTATTCCTGCCCCATTCATTGGATCAACTTGTCCTGCTGCATCTCCAACAATCATTAATCCCGATGAATAAGTTTTTTCCATTGGTCCTGCAAGCGGAACTCCCCCAATATTGAGTTCAACAGGTGTTGCATCGAATTTTTTAATAAACTTATTTAAATGGTAGATAGCTGTCTCCTTTGAATTTATTACTCCTAAACCAATATTTGCAACTCCATCACCCTTGGGGAATATCCATAAATAACCTCCGGGTGCTATTTTTGCTCCGTGATGTATTTGCAGATAATTAGGATCAATATCCATACCAACCATTTCATACTGTGCACATGATGCTATATCTTCTGTTTTATTAACAGTTTTAAGACCAGCCATCCTTGCTATATTTGATTCAAGACCATCTGCAGCTATTACAATATCTGCTTTTATTTCAACAGTTTTTCCAAGATGCTTTGCAACAACTCCACAAACATTACCATCTTTTCTTATAAGTTCTTTAACAGTAGTTTTTACCATTATATCTGTACCAGCTTTAGCTGATTCTATTGCAAGCTGTTTGTCGAAGATTTTTCGCTCTAATACATATCCTTCCATAAACCCATACATGTTATTACCCTTAACTCGGAAGTGCTTGCCACTGGGTGCATAGAAATCCACGCCCTTTATATCGGTACATAAATATTTGGGAGATGGTTCGATTTCAAGGATATTAAATGTTTCATTAGTGGTTGCCTCGGCACACTGTACAGGAGTTCCTATTTCCTGTCTTTTTTCAATCATTAACACATCTAAACCCCCTTTAGATGCAAAAAGTGATTATGTTGAGCCACCTAACCTTCCACCTACAACAACTACATCGTACTTCATATATCAACTTCTCCAATATTTAATAAGAATAATATTTTTGAATAAATAATACATTATTACATGTTTTTTCATAGGTCCCTTTGAATATAAAAGTCCTTAAAATATTATTGAATAAGATTAATTTGTATCGGGATCATAATAAAATTAATTAAAAGTGAGTGGATCATGGTATAATCTGAACATAATGCTTGCTAAAAATTAAGAGTTTGAATATTTAACTTGTTCCCATTAATTATAATTTGATAACTAGTAATATTGAAAAAGGATTTATCAAATAAATAATATTGCAAATTTATAAGATATATTGATTTAATTTATGGAATATGCGAATACAGCTCAAAAAAAAGATAGTAAGGTGGTTAAAAAGTGAAGATATTATTAATCAATGGAAGTCCTAGAAAGACTTGGAATACTTCAACTCTATTAAAAAAAGCCTCTGAAGGAGCTTTGTCTCAAAATGCAGATACAGAAATAATAAACCTCTATGATCTTAACTTTAAAGGTTGTACCAGTTGTTTTTCCTAGTATTTCCACATGACTGCAAGAAGCCTTCAATATGGGGGTGAAATTTGCAAAATAAATGAATTAAAACCAATAACTGGTTGTTTTAATTTATATTATTGATAGATAGATTTGTATAATTAGTATTACAAGTATTATAAGATTAATGGATATATAATAAGATAAAGATGAATTTATTTGGTTTATTAGGAGAAATATGATGAAGAAGTGGCTATATAAAAATTGGGCTAAACTCTGTATTATTCTTTCAATAATAGTCACAATTATAAGTTTATTATATGTTAAAACCGATAATATTATCTTGTTTTTAATATGGATTCAAATTCCAATTTATTTATTACACCAATTTGAAGAGCATTCATGGCCCGGTGGGTTTAAAAGATTTGTTAATAAGGAAATTTTTAATGTTGAAAATGGAGAATATCCATTAAATGATATCATTATCTTCTGGATAAATGTACCGATTATTTGGATTTTAATGCCAATATTTGCAGTATTATCATTTAATAACCTGTTATTTGGTTTGTGGATTCCTATTTTCGCAGTTTTCAATAGTTTAACTCATGTAATTGGTGTGATTGTAAAACGTAAATATAATCCTGGACTTTTTGTGAGTGTTGTATTGGGAATTCCTGTTGCTATCTACACATTATGGCTATTTTACACTCTAATAAACATACCATTGATGGTTACATTATTATCCATAGTTGTGGTACTTTTACTTCATTTAGCCATAATTATTCCTGCTGTAAGAAGATCTAAAATCAACAAAGGATAATTATCTATTTTAATGGATTGGTGAAAACACTATCTTTTAAATTGTTTAATTTTTTATAAAAATATAAAAATTAGTATAATTTATTTATTTTTATTTTAAAGATACTATATTCGTTAATTTAACTAATTAAATACAATTACTCTATGATTAAATTACTCCACTAAAAATATTCATTTTTAACACTCCAATATTTCAAAAAAGAATAATAAAAGAATGACTACACTTTCATCCTTTAATTTTCTTATTTATTCTGCGTCAATCATTTCTCCGTATTCAATTTCTATTTGGCAACCATTGGGGCCGCAGCAGAAATGTTGCAGATATACCTTCACATTTTGAATTGGAGGTAGAACGAATATGACGCCAAAGGATAGATGGAAAGAAGTTGAAATAATATTAAATTCAGCAATTCCTAAAGAAGAAGCATTAATGGTAGTAGATCTCATAAAAGAATCAGTAAGATATGAGATTAATGAGGCACAGAAGAAATAATTAGAAAGTAAACTAAAGTTTGATTTTTACTTTCTTTTTAAATTTTTATTGGATAAATTAAAGCTAAAAATTTATAATATACATATTATTCAGAATTATAGATAATAAAATGGTTTATTTGAAGTACATGTTTAGAATATTTCAAACATATTTTACATATTAATAGATAATTGTTTATTCTATTCAATACAAATTAATATATTGGTGATAATATATGTTATATGTAGCAGAACACACGCATCCAGCAGCAGAATGCCCTATGTTAACGGATGACGGTAAAAATATGATAAAAGAGCTTTTTTCAGAAGAACATATAAAAAGTGCAGGTATTGAAATTGTTGGAGCCTATATGAGCTGTCCTGTTGATGAGAAGGCTTATCATAAAGGATATTTCATTGTGGAAGCACCAGACCCAGAAACAGTAATAAACTTCTTTGGACCCATGAAATTATTAGAACTCAAGGAAGTAAAGCCCTTCAGCGAAATAGCAAAAACATTATAACTAAATTCTTTTATCTTTTTTTATAAATTTTTATTCTAATTTTAGTTCTCCATTTATTTGCCATCTTAATCGGCCGATTACAAATAAATACCGAACTTTATCCTCAACTGTTATCAAGCATCCACTTATGTTTTATTATTTTCACCACTATCTGTTTAGTGGGAATATACGCCTCATGGAAGAGGGGAAATGGTAGAAGTTATCAAGAGGATAAGAGTTGAATCCTATAACGCAAAATAATTAATTTAAGGTAATATTTATTATATTCAAAGTAAAATAGGGTTAATTGATCAATTTGTTGTTCAAAAGTTTTTTGGTAATAAAAAGGATCAAACTCTTTAAATTTTTAATTTCCTCTTGATTCTTTTTAAGTAAGTACTATTTTTCTAGTTACATCCGCTTTAATTCTTTCAGATATTATTTTTACCTATAATTTTAGCTTAGTTTACTAAACGTATGTGTATATCTTCTTTGATTTTTGTAATACTAAATAATATGATAAGATAAATAGGATTTAATTATGTAGAATAACTGGAAGAATATATATTCAAAACTATATATGATGCTTAATTCAAAGGAGAATATTGTATTCTAAATTTTAGTTCAAAATTATGTCAAAGAGGTATATTAACATATGAAAACTATCAAACTGAAAAAAGATCCATTGAAACTTGTAAAAGATGTTTTAAATGATTTAAAAGCATCACCAGATCTTGGAATCTACAAGTGTGTACAATGTGGTATGTGCACATCCGTCTGTCCAGGAGCAAGTCAAACAGAATACGACCCTAGGGATATGATAAGAAGGGTTCTTGAAAACGATGAAACAGTTATAGATGATGAAACTATATGGAACTGCTTTTCATGTTATACCTGTAACAGTGTGTGTCCATCTGGAAACAATGCAAGTGAAGTAAACCAGATTTTAAGACAAATGCGTATTGATAATGGTAATGGGCTTAAAAAAATTGCCACATTCAGTCCATATGGAGACAGTATCATAAAAACTGGAGTCGGATCAATTCCAAATGAATATTTTGAAACTATGATAAACGATGTTGGCCATGATTACATGATTATGAAATTAAATATAGAAAGTATGCGTACAGATCTTGGACTTGTAGATTATATATTACCTAAAGAATCAGTTAATGAAATTGAATCAATACTTGATAATTCAGGATTTAAAAATAGACTTAAAAAAGTAAAGAGATGTAAAAAATGAAAATAACACCAGATAAAGATATACTACTCTTTAAAACCTGTCTAGTGAATGTTGAATATCCAGGTATTGAATCGTCCACACGCTACATATTAGATATGATCGATGTTGAACACATGGTAGATGAAAGACAATCCTGCTGTACAGGGCTTGGACACTATTTTGATCTATTTGACCAGCTATCAACAACCGCAATAGCAGCCAGAAACTTTCAAATAGCATTAAAAACAGGTCATGGTAATATAGTTACAATGTGTGCCACATGCTATGCTATACTCAAAAAATCTGCCAAAATATTGAATCATAATGAAGAAGTCAGGAATAAAGTAAACAAAATATTAGAAAATTCTGATCTTGAAAGAATGGAATACAAAACGGGAGATATGGATCCAAGTAAAAACATATTCCATGTAGCTGAGATTTTTTTTAACAAAAGGGAAGAAATTTCCAAACTTGTTAAATTTGATCTTTCTAATTTAAAGGTTGCAACACACCATGCCTGCCACTACTGCAAGGTATATTACAACGATGCAATGGAAGGTGTAAGGAATCCTAATCTCCTAGACGGACTAGCAGCAGCTGTGGGAGTTGAAACTGTAGGATGGTATGATCATAAAAAAGTAACATGTGGTTCAGGATTCCGCCAGAGATTCACCAACAAAGAAGTTTCTTTAGCAGTTACCGCCGAAAAACTTCAGTCGTTAAAGGAACATGAGGGTGAAATACTTCTACACATGTGCCCAAACTGTCAGATGCAATTTGACCGTTATCAGCCTTACATTGAGGAAAAATTAGATACAAAGTTTAATATATGTCATTTGAATATTGCACAGTTCATTGCACTGGCATTTGGAGCAGATCCTTACAATACTATAGGTATACAGACACACACAGTTCCAATAGAACCACTTCTTAAAAGACTAGAACTCTTCGAAAAAGAAAAAAAAGCAGAAACAGAATTTAAATGATAAAATATCATTAAAACCTATTCCATTCATAAATCATTGAATGAAATTTAATGTTAAAATTATTGACAAAAGAAATAATTTACCACAAAAAATATTAACTTGGATTAAATAATTATCAAAAATATCATACTGGAGTGTATAAATGAAAAAAGAAAAACAAAGACCATATCTTTTCACAGAGGCCGTAAGTGAAGAACTAAATGTTGCATTCAAAAATTTAGCATCAGAGATAATGAAAGACAGTGCATTGTCCTCAAAGGAAAAATCATTAATTGCATTAGCATGTGCCGTGGCAATTAAATGTGAATACTGTGTAAAAGCCCATAAAGAAAATGCCTTGACCGCCGGTGCTACTATGGATGAGATTAAAGAAGCTGCGGCAGTTGCCAGCCAGGTACGTCTTGGATCAGGATTAACCTTTGCATCTTTTGTTCTAGATTAAATATAAATACACTATCAATATTAAAAATTTTTAATATTTTTTATTTTTAAATTTTTTTAGAATATCAAATAGTTATGTGTTTACCAGTATAGAACTGCTCAATACTTTCATTTAATATTGATTGCATAATTTCAAATCCATATTTACCGGTGCAGTGACCTGTGTAAACTTTTTCCACTCCTGCAGACTTTATCCATAGGGATGTATCTTTAATTTCTTCTTTTTTTGCAGTAAAAGATGATATTTCACCAGCTTGGAAATGGAATCCTCCTATTATGTTTTTTATTTCTGCGTCTGGAAATACTTCTTTTGCTTTAATAATTATGTTTCTGATGTCACTGTGACCACATCCAGAAAATAATGTTAGTTCATTATTATTTTTAACTCCCATGAAAAGTTCATGATCAAATTTATCATTTAAGAAATGATTTCCATCCTTTGTAAATAGTATGCGATTAGTTGAAGGTATTGGGAATGTTTTGCTAATGTTGGGTATAATAAAAATTCCATCCAATATTTCTAATGTTCCATCTACAAATTTGAGTCTATCGTTGTAATCATCGATAATCTTTAAATCCATTCCAATAAATTTTTTATTTAAACTTTTTCCCGTGTAATGGCAATTTAATGCCTCTTTTTTAAGATATACTGGTGCATGATCATTTAATTTAAAAAAATCCAATAAACCTCCAGTATGATCATCATGACCATGTGATATAACCACAGCATCTACTTGAGATAGATCTAGATTCAATGATTTAGCATTAGAAATAACTGTACCTTTAGGACCACCGGTATCAAAAAGTATTTTATTACCATTTTTTTCTACCAATAATGATAAACCATGTTCTGTATTAAGTTTTGACCGTGTTTGTTTGGTATTTTCTGAAAGTATAGTTACATCCATTAAATCACCGTGTAGGAAATTTTATGTAAATATTGCATGAAATTATTTTCTTTTGATCCAGATTCTGTATATTATTGATATTACCCAAGTGTTATATAATAGTTTTGAATATATATTCATAACATGTATGTAATATTTGAAATAATATTTTTTTAAGACAGAATTAACTTTCTTAAACTAGAATGTTAGTGGGGATGATAAAAGAATGTTTAATAAATAAAAAGTGGGTACAAACAGATTAGAAGCTTAAGATCAAATATCAAAAAATAAAAAGAAAAATAATGGAAATATAAGGTATTTAAACGGTTTTAAATCTGAATTTAGTAATACAAAGTCAAAAAGTGGCTGATATTAATTTTTGAAGTTTAAAAAGGAGATCTCATGACAGTTGAAAAAAGATATAAATGTAATAAATGCGGATTTGAATGGCACAACCCTAAAAAAGAATATGATAAATGTCCTGATTGTGAATCTGAGGATATAAATAGAATTGGCTTAGAAACTGAATTGCAAAATACCATAACACAACAGGGAGTTGGGAGAGGTCGTGGAGGGAGGGGAGCAGGACCACCAAGGGTATGTAAATGCCACCAATGTGGATATGAAACTCAAAAAACCCAGGGAATGCCATGTAGAAATGATAAATGTCCAGAATGCGGAACTCCACTGTGTGGAAGCGATTAAAATTATGTTTATAATTATGGAGGCATAAAATATGAAAATTTGTATACCCAGTATGGATAATAACGGACTCTTCTCAGAAATATCTGTTCACTTTGGAAAAAGCCCATATTTCACCATTCTAGATGTGAAAGATAATAAGATAGAGGAAATTGAAGTTATAGAAAGTGAAGGAAGGCATGCAGGCGGGAAGAAAACACTTGCAGAGATCATTATTCAATCAAAACCAGATGTTTTGTTATGTGCAAATTTAGGATCAAAGGCATTACAGATGTTCAATAAAGAAGATATAAAAATATATGTCGGAGCCTCAGGAAATGTTAAAAACACCTTTGAAGAATGGAAAAATGATAATTTAAAGCGTGCAGATGAAACAATGGTTTGTAAGGATGGTAATTAAATATAATTCATTTAAAAAAATAGAAGTAGATTATCATAGAAAAATTTTACATAAAATCGTGATTTGATGGGGGAAAATGATTCTATAGGTCTTAAAAAAGGAGAAAGAGCTGCCAAATACTCTACAATTGCTAATTTTTCTCTAGCCATTATTAAAGCAGTTGTAGGTGTTTTATCTGGCAGTATTGCTTTACTAGCAGATGCTGTTCATTCATTCTCGGATATATTTGCTTCACTGGCAGTTTTTATTGGATTGAAACTGTCTCAAAGAAAACCAGATGAGAAGTTTCCTTATGGATATTATAAATTTGAAACATTATCTTCACTTATAATATCAGTTATAATTATTATAAGCGGTATTGAAATAGCAATCGAATCTATAAATGGTATTATAACTCCAAAACCAATTAGCATGCCATTAACAGCTATTGCGGTGGCTTTAATATCGGTTTTTGTTTCTTTTTTCTTAGCTCGTTTAAAAGATAGGGTGGGAAAGGAAATTAATTCCCCCGCACTTATAAATGATGGTAAACACAGTTTTGTGGATATATTCTCTTCATTTATAGTCTTTTTCGGAATTTTATCTGCTTATATTGGCTATCCTATTTTTCAGGGATTTGCTGGTTTTGCAGTGGCTATGCTTATAATATATATTGGTATAAAATTTGGAAAAGAAGCTGTACTTGTTCTGTTGGACGCAAACCTAGATCCAAAGATTGTGGAGAAGATCAAAGAAATAGCAATCAACTTCGAAGGTGTGGAAGGGGCACATGATATTAAAGTTAGGAGATCGGGTCCTTATGTATTTGCTGAACTTCATTTAGAAACAGAAAAAAGACTAACTATACAAAAAGCCAATGAAATTTCTGAAGGTTTAGAAAAAAGAATAAAAAATGTGGTTAATGATTTAGATAATATAATGATAAAAATTGAACCTGAAAATAAATTAGTAGTTAGAATAGCTATTCCTGTTGATAAAGATGAAGGTTTAAATTCTATTATTTCAAAACACTTTGGAAAAGCTCCATATTTCTTAATAACAGATGTTAATAAAGATAATATAAAAAATCTTCAAATAAAGGAGAATCCAGCTGCCACTATTGAACAAAAAAGGGGACTTAAAACTGTTAAATTTCTGAAAAATGAAGAGGTTAATATTGTATTATTTAATGGGAAAATTAATGAGGGACCTTCATATGCACTGTCTGACGAATTAATTTCTGTTGTCAAACCTAATGGGGAAAATTTGAAGGATATGTTATTAAATGCTGCCATAAATGATGATATATTATAATATTATATTTATCATAAAATCAAATAAATTATAATAGTAGGTGGTAAGATATGGAAAAGAAAAGTGGAATAATAGGTTTTACAGGTGCCTTTAGAGATAGTGTAAAAGAAATAGCCGACGGATCTAAAATAGTATTTACGGGTTCAATAGCTGTTTGCACACCTTTTATTGAATTATTGTCCTATGCTATTAGAGATAAAAATTTTGATATGGTTTATGTACCAGTTGCTGATTTGAAAAAGTCCAAAATGATAAATATGCAGGAAAACATTGGTTTCAGTGTTGTAGATGTCCCGGCTGATCCTAAAGGGCCTGACGTGGTTGTTGTAATGGGTGGTCTTGCAATGCCTAAATTTGGATGCTCACCTGAAGATGTTTTAAAGATGATCAAGGAAATTTCAGTGGATCATAAACCCAAAATAATTGGTGTTTGTTTCATGAACATCTTCGAAAGGACTGGATGGACCAAGAAGATATCATACGATGTGTTGATTGATACAAATATGGAAACAACAGTAAGTTAGAAATGGTGAAATTGAAGTATAAATCCTAAATTTAAAGATTCCAAACTTCAATAAAATCATTCTAAATATTTACATTAATTAACTGTTATATGATAATTTTTTAAAATTTAATTTATTTTTGTAAAAATTCAAATAATTAGATTTTACTTACAAGATTTAAGTACATTTCTTGCTCTTTATACAAATAAAATAATAATCTTAGCATATTTTTTTAGAGAATTTAAATGAGTTTTTTTTGATGATAAATTATAGGTCTTTTATGTAAATAAGAAACTTTATATAATAATTTTGAATATATATTCATCATGGTTAGGCCACGAAGATTTAGAAATATATCAGACGAACCACATACGCGTTGTTTTAAACCAGAAAATGAGAATAATGATTCTTTAGAACCTATAAAAATAACTCTGGATGAATTTGAAGCAATAAGGCTTAGAGATTATCATGACATTAAGCAAATTCGATCTGCAGACATAATGGGAATTTCACAACCTACATTTCATCGAATATTAACTTCGGCCCGAAAAAAAATATCTAAGGCTCTAATTGAGGGGAATACAATAATAATTGTGGGAGATGATTTTATAACCGACAAAAAGAGGTACAAATGCAATGTTTGTGGATTTGAATGGCTTAGTAAAGAAAAAGAATATGATCAATGCTTAGACTGCCATTCTAAAGATATTGTAAAATTGGAAGATGAAAATATTATCATAAAAACCGAACCTTCAATCCTAGAGAGAAAAGCTTATGGTGGACAGGGAATGGGAGCAGGCCCGCCAAGAGTCTGTAAATGCCCACAGTGTGGTTATGAATCACCAAAAACTAGGGCTGTTCCATGTAAGAATACAAAATGCCCTAAATGTGAAACTCCACTTTGTGGATCAGAATAACTTCAAAAGATTAATTGAAAATCAAAATTCTCAAAATCAATAAGAAATAGGTGACACAAATGTCTTTCATAGAAATAAAAAACGTATCAAAAACTTTTGATGGAGTTAACGTACTGAAAAATTTGAACATCACAGTGAATGAAGGGACTGTTTTAGGAATACTTGGAAGGAGTGGATCAGGAAAATCAGTCCTTATAAATATGCTTAGGGGTATGAAGGAGTACAAACCAGATAAGGGCCAGATCATCTACAACATTGCAATATGCCCAACATGTTTAAGAGTTGAACCACCTTCAATGGAAGATAAAATATGTAAATGTAGCGGAAAGTTTGAAGTTAAGAGTGTTGACTTCTGGAACACCGATAGAAAAGTCTTTGCAGCCATAAAACGTAGAATTTCCATAATGTTACAGAGAACATTTGCACTCTATGAAGATGACACAGTAATAGACAACGTTATAAAATCTATTACAGGTCATGACGATGAAGAAACCATTTACCTTGCTATAGAAATGTTGGAAATGGCTCAAATGTCCCATAGGATTACTCATATAGCACGTGATCTTAGTGGGGGAGAAAAACAAAGGGTGGTACTTGCAAGGCAAATGGCCAAAGAACCTATGATATTCCTAGCAGACGAACCAACAGGAACTTTAGATCCTAAAACTGCTGAACTAATACATCAGGCCATTATAGATGGAGTTAAAAATAAAGGAAGAACCATGGTGGTTACTTCCCACTGGCCAGAAGTTATGCGCCATCTTTCAGATTATGCTATCTGGCTTGATAAGGGAGAGATCATAGAGGAAGGAGACCCTGAAACAGTAGTGCAGAGCTTTATGAGCCATGTACCACTACCAGAAAAGAAAGTTGAATTTAAAACAGGCGGACCCATTATAAAAATGGAAGAGGTCAAAAAACATTACTACTCCATTGAAAGGGGAGTTGTGAAAGCTGTTGATGGCATAGACCTCACAGTTAATGAAGGAGAAATATATGGAGTTGTAGGTCTCTCCGGAGCAGGTAAAACAACATTGTCCAGGATTTTATTTGGACTTACCGATCCAAGCAGCGGCCAGATCATGGTTAAGCTGGGAGAAGAATGGATTAGCATGACAGAGAAGGGTATTACAGGCAGGGGTCGTGTGAAACCATATCTTGGAATTTTACATCAAGAGTACAGTTTATATCCTCATCAAAGTGTTTTAGGTAACCTTACCGATGCAATTAGCCTTGAACTGCCAGCTGAATTTGCGAAAATAAAGGCACTCTATGTGTTACATGCAGTTGGATTTGATGAAGATTACGCAGCAACAATATTAACAAAATATCCTGAGGAACTAAGTGGTGGAGAACGTCACAGAGTAGCATTGGCCCAGGTATTAATAAAAGAACCCAATGTAGTGATTTTAGATGAACCCACAGGGACCATGGATCCCATAACTAGGATACAGGTTACAGATTCCATAAGGACAGCTAGAGATGAAATGAATCAGACATTCTTGATAATCAGTCATGATATGGATTTTGTACTTGATGTCTGTGACAGAGCTTCAATTATGCGTGGAGGTAAAATCCTTAAAACTGGACTTCCACAAGCAATAGTAGAAGAGTTAACCATTAAAGAAAAGAAAAAAATGCTAAAAAAATGAATTTAAACCCAAACAGATTGTTTCAGTTATACTTTCATTTAATTTCTAAAATTTTTTTTAAAATAGGTGATTAAGAGATGTTTAAAATTTATATTGGTATTATAGCTGTTGTTATTGTTATTGCAGCTGTATTATTAGATCCTGCAAAAAGGATCTAAAAAAAATAATTATGAAGGTGAATTAAATGGAAGAAAAAAAACCCAAAAAAACTGTTATTGAAACTGAAATAACAATGGGACCTGTACATTCTGCAGCTATTGAACCATATAGAGTAAGGTTGTTTGTTGAGGATGAAATAGTTAAAGATGCAGAAATAACTATTGGAATAAACCACAGAGGTATAGAAAGAATAATGGAAGGATTACCTGTTGAGAAAGCCAATAGTTTGACCGAGAAGATATGTGGTATCTGCTCTAACGTCCATATCTGGAACTCTGTATTGGTTGCAGAAAAAGCATTGGAAATAGATGTACCTGAAAGAGCAAGTAACATCAGGATTATAATGGCAGAGCTGGAAAGATTGCACAGTCACATGCTGTATTTGGCCCATGGATGTGAAGTTTTGGGACATGAAACTTTTGCAATGAGAATGTTCTATATACGGGAAACAGTAATGGAACTCCTGAGAATGATAGGTGGAAACCGTGTGCAATATGGTGTTAGTATCATTGGAGGTATAAGACCCAGATGTAATTTAGATGAAATGAGGGTACAGAATATCAAAGAAGGCATGGATTCAGTTGAAACTCAAATAACAGAATTTGCTGATAGATTTGTATCAGATCCCATGATAATGTCTAGGATAACTAATGTGGGAGTACTGCCTCAAAAAAATGCCATAAAACTTGGAACTAGCGGTCCAACATTGCGTGCCACAGGAATTGCAAAGGATCTTAGACAGGATATGAAAGAATATGAGTCATATGAATTTGATATAATTACACAGGATGATGGTGATGTTAAATCAAACCTTTTAGTACGTGTATTTGAAATTTTAGAGGCAGTAAAAATTATAAGACAAGCTATTACACAACTTCCTGAAGGTAAAATAACCAACAGAAACTGGGAAATGTACGATACACCTATTACCAAAAGTTATGTTGAAGCGCCCAGAGGAACTCTTTATCATTCCTATGCAATTGAAGATGGAAGGGTCAGACATTCAATTGTAAGAACTCCATCAATAGCCAATATTGGTGCTATGCAGTATGCGTGTGTTGGCCATCACATCACTGATGCTCAACTATCCATAGTACAATGCGACCCATGTTTCACATGCACAGACCGTGCAATTCAAATAATTCCAATAAAAAAGAACATAGGTTAATTTATTTCTAATAAAAAAACCGGTTATAACCGCTTGAAATTGTTTTTACTATTAAATGAATATTTCATGTAATTCAAAATGTTTTTATTTAGATAGGATAATATTTTTTTAAACAAACACCCTATCTATTTAAATATTTGACAAGTTAAATTTCATATAATTAGTATTCTTGACTTTTTATAATATTTATTTAATTTATAAATATATTCTATAATTTGGATGATAATATGGCGAACAAACTAATTATTGAAAATCAATCATATAAGATAATTACAATATTAGTCCTATTAGCTTTTTGTGTCTTTTTAACATATTATTTCCATTTTGTTCTAGGTACTGGTACTATTTTTACACATATTTTTTATTTTCCCATAATTTTAGCAGCAATCTGGTGGAGAAGTAAAGGTCTAATTGTTCCTATATTTTTATCGATATTGTTAATTGCAAGCTACTTTTTAGCACCTAATTTGAATTATCCGTTATACGAAGATCTTTTTAGAGTATTCATTTTTATGGCTATAGGGATTGTAGTTGCGATTTTAAGCGAAGAAATTTATCAAAAAGATATTAAATTAATTGAAAGTACTGAAAAGTTTAGATCTGTGGCTGTATCAGCTGTGGATGGAATTATAACAACAGATACCGATGGTAAGATAGTTTTTTTCAATAACAGCTTAAAAAATATTTTTGGTTACAGCATTGATGAAATAAAAGGCAAACACGTTGCAATGTTAATGCCTGAAAGATTTAAACTGAAATTTATTGAGAAATTAGAGAGATTTAAAACTACTGGTAGTCATGAATTAGATAGAAGAACGTTTGAATCCATTGGACTTAGAAAAGATGGTGTTGAATTTCCCTTTGAAATATCTATCTCAACATGGGGTTCCAAAGGAGATATATTCACCACTTCTATAATTCGTGATGTCACTGAGCGTAAAATAACAGAAAAACAGCTTAAAAAATCCCTTTATGAAAAAGAAACACTTTTAAAAGAGATTCACCACAGGGTAAAAAATAATCTAATGATCATCTCAAGCCTATTAAACTTACAGTCAAGATACATTAAAGATGAAGAATCGAAAAATATTTTCAAAGAAAGCCAGAACCGTGCAAAGTCCATGGCCCTTATACATGAACGATTATACAGATCAAAGGATTTAAAACGGATAGATTTTGGAGATTATATTAATACATTGGCAGATGACCTTTATCATACATATGTAATTGATACTAATCTCATAGAGCTAAATGTTAACGTGGATGATCTAATGTTAGATATCAATACTTCAATCCCACTAGGATTGATTGTAAATGAATTGGTAACCAACAGTTTAAAACATGCATTTCCAAAGGGTAGAAGTGGAAAAATTGATATAAACTTCCATTTACAAGGTGATACATACCTATTAGAAGTTAAAGATAATGGAATTGGATTTCCCAAAGGTATAGACTATAAAAATTCTGATTCATTAGGATTAAGATTAGTAACAAGCTTAACAGAGCAAATTGATGGTATAATAGAATTCAACAACACATCAGGAACTTCATTTAAAATAATATTTGCCGAAGAAAAATTTGATGAAAATATATAATCTAAAATAACCCATTTAATTCTTATTTTTTATTCCATGATAAATTAATAGTAATTTGAATTATATTCACTGATATACATTTTATTCTTAATAATAAAATTCTAAAATATTTTTACTTGTAACTAGCATAAACATACTCCAATTTTCTTTTTAGATATAATAGCATTATTTACTCGTTTAATACTGATCTCTGTAACTTGGGGATAACTAGGTATAAATTTGGGTGAAAACTAGGAATATTCATTTATATACTACCGAACTATCTATAATATACACCAGTATTGAACATGTGATCAAAAAAAACCAGTCATCAAATGTTGCTATGGTGATAAGCTATATCATATGCTTGCATTTAATAAAACAAAAATATTTCATTACTGGAACGTAAATTCCAGGATTAAATATGAACCAACAAAAAAAATACTTATAGAACACAGTTTACACTATCTATCTGAATTGATTATTAACCCTTAAATAAAAAGTGTCCCAATTTAACCCTCTTCTTCAAATTTATGAAAAATAGAGAAAATTCAGTAAAAATCTAAAATAAGCGGTTTAAATGGATAACTTGGAGTTATTAAAAGAATAACAAAAAATTTCATATAAAGATTACACGGAGATTTACTATGGTTTATGACATAATATGGCCCATAATACCAGTTATAGGAGGTTACTTCTTAACATACAGTCTTTACAGACTAAATTTAATTAAAAAATCAATACACGTTAGTATATGGAATTTAATTATAGGACTGACCTTCATTATATCTGCAGGAGCTGGTTTTTTGCTTCTCATTTTCTTGGATCTTGGTATAAAACTGCCAATCAGCCCTCAATTACTATATGCACACGTTGAAATTGGTTTAACAATGGCCTTGGTTACCATATTCCACTTTCACATATACTGGAAATCTGCTAGAACAATGTTTATCAGTGCCAAAAGGAGGAAAGAAGCATGAAAGCAAGATTAATAACTTCCTTATCATTTATACCCTTCATTGCTGCTATGGCTATGTCAGAATCATGTGCTGTTAGTTGTCCTTATGGTCTTGTAAATGATCCATTCCCTGGTCAATGCCCCCGATATACTGATCTAAGCGGTGATGGATTATGTGATTTTTCTCAGGTTTCTACAACTGTCACCACAGATAATTCCACAACTTCAACAGATACAAGCACGGATAACACGCAAGTAACAAATACCAGTGATCAGGTAAATGGGCATGGAGCAGTTTCTGATCAACAGGTTGATAGTAATGCCAGTACCATTCCAGATTCAAGCAATGGTATTGATAATGGAAGTTTTTATGATGGGTCAGGATACCATGTACTTCCTATTAGCATATTACTAATTGCTGGTTATTTATTCACACACTATCTTTTTACCAAGGGCGTTTTGGATAGAAAAAAACATCGAAGAATTTGGAATATTCTATTAACAACGGGATATTTTGGAATGGGTTCAACAGGAGTTATATTGATATTTTTGGTGAATTTAGGTATAAGAACAGCTTTAAATCCTACCATAACATTCTGGCATGTAGAATTTGCTGTACTCATGACAATAACTACTTTAATACATATCCACTTAAATTGGAAACCATTTAAGAACATCTTCAAAGTACTTTTCAAAAATACATCATTTAATTAGGAAAAAAGTTCTAAGAATTAGAATAATTGAATAATTTTAGTTCCATAATTTATTCTTTTACCATATAGAATTCTCTGATTGACATTGTCATGGATCTACAATAGTAATTATATCTAAAAAAGATAAGATTTTAAATTACTGAATCCTTGCACCTGTTACTGCATTTATGTAAATGGTATAGTAACCATTGTTAACGGGAAATTTCCAAACTTTAACACCATTAAATGTTGTGAATACAGGTTTTCCAAGAGTTCCTTTGCCAACACCTTTACCTGTATATGGTTCGGCCAGTTCTTTGGCTTTTTCCGCACTAATATAAGTTGTTGTATTATTGGTGGAAGAATTTGTGGTGCTATTAATTGTGTTATTTGTTATATTATTATTTGAACTTGTACAGCCACAGACTGAAACAAGAATTGTAATTATAGAGACTATTACAACTAAATTTTTATACGTTGCCATTTAAACCCTCATTTTTTCATTTTTGTATCAATATCTTATCAAACATATTAAAAACTATAATTTAATAATTATAATCATAGTTAATTTAATTATCATAATTGTTTTAAAACGTGTAGGATTATTTTACAATTTTTTATTGTTTACATATATAATTATAATTAAAGTACTCTATGATAGCTCCTGTAATGTTAATTTACTCTCTCAAGAATTTAGGCAGGATTATAAAACTATTCCTCACTATAATATATTTATTGTTAATTTTAATAGGTAGAAAAAATATTATTAAGAAAATTTAGTTATGTAAAAAAATAATTGATAATATCCATGAATTTGGGATATTTCAACATTTTTAATTAACATTTCAATTTATTTAATTTTCTTCCTATGAATTATTTTCATGTTTAGAAAGATAAATTTCAGTTAGACATTAATTTAAAGATTGAATCTAATTATTTATTATAATTGATTTTTAATGGATTAAAGGTTATAATAATCTAATTCATCATTTTGTTCTGATTGTTCTGGTATTTCAATGGTTGGTTTTTTTAATAAAACTTTATCGCCTATGCTTTCAATATTATCGTAGGATAATATTTTTCTATCTGCCATGCCTAAAGTTTCTCTAATTCCACCTTCACCGATTTCAATATTAATGATTTCGTTAGTATCATTATCCCATTCAATATTCTTCACTTTGCCTAGGCTATTGCCTTTTTGGTCAATAACTTCTTTGTTCATTATTTCATCGAATTTCATTTTTTGTCCTCCTTTGAACGAATCAATACATACTAGACAATAATATGTAAATAGCTATTGCATTCCGCAACATCTTAATACTTTGATTATAAATTTGTTGGTCCTATTATTTATTTTTTTGAAAATTTTTGGTTTATTTACCAATAAATAATATCAGATTTTTATCAGTAATATTTACAATTAGATTTTTATGCAAATATCATTGCTAGTCCTAAGATAAGCATCATACCAACGAGTAATGGGGCATAGATCTTTTCAATGGTTGCAGAGTCTATTTTTTTAAGGAGTACTGGTCCTAAAAATGCACCTATAGCTGACCCTCCCCCAAGAAGAATAATTAAGGTCATATCTAATCTGCCAAGCAGATAATAACCTCCTATACCTGCAACTGAGTTAAATATAAGTACAAATACCGATGTACCAACAACCAACATCGCAGGAAGGCCTAAACTATAAAGTCCTGCAATAACAGGGGGGGTGCCACTTATTCCAAAAACTCCTGCCATTATTCCAGATGCAACACCGAAAAAGGAGGCTATAATTCTTTTAGTTCCTGTGAGTCTGTTGGAATTTATTTTATTCTCATCTTTATTATTATCCTCATTACCTTCTATAATTTCATCTGTATCTTTACGTCTTTTCCTTACACTTAATAGCATAGGAATCAACATTATTAATGTAAAAATACCGAGAATCTTCCTTAAAAGGATAGATGGAATCATGTTTGCAAAATATGCTCCTAATAATGTGCCAATTATCCCTCCTATTCCAAGTATCAGACCTGTGCGGATTTCTACATTACCCTGGCGGTAGTGACTGAATGCTCCCATTAGAGTAGTAGGTAATACAGATGCTAAAGATGTTGCAATGGCCACTTGTGTTGGAATACCAAATACAAGTGTTAAAATTGGTACAAATAATCCACCCCCACCACCACCCAAAGTAGAAACTAATAGACCTATCAGGAATCCAAATAACGGTAAAAAGATTATGTTTGTATCAATCATTTAATTTCCTTTGATTTAATCTTTAATTCCCTGGTTGGGGTTTTTGTTGTATAATTCCCCATTCTAACATATAAAATTTCAATATCGTATTTTCAGTTATATATTCAAAAAAAAAAGATTTAAAAATAAGGTATGTTTTCATTTTGTGTTTCATAGAATTTTTTGAATTTGTTTATTAAATCCCTTGTGAAAGTGCTATCTTTCTTAAAATTTTCAGGCATAAGGGGATTTGGTATTGTAAGTTTGATTTCTAATAATATATTACCCGAACATCTATCATAATGTATTTTAAAATTCAATAAATATTTAGGGGATATACAGGATTTAAAATCTGCTACCTTATCTTCTAGATATGTATATTGTTCCCTGCTAACACCATCATCTTCAAATAATAGTAATAAAACTGTTTTATTTTCTTGTACTTTTCGGATGCTCGTTGTTATTATCTGTATCATTTTTTCCCTTATATATTAATTAAAATGATGTTAAAAATATTTAATTGAACTCTATCCATAAAGTTCATACTATTTTTCATACAAAAAATCATATAATTATATGTCTTTACAATCGCTTTTAAATAATAGAATTAAATTTTTATTATAAAAATATCTTATAAGGTTTAATAATGGCTTATTGCTCTACGGTTATTACGAATAATCTCATTTTGAGGTAAAAAGTAATAATACAAATCAAATGGAAAGTATTATATATTTAAAAGGAGAATGTAATTAGTGATAAGAACAAATCTGAATTTAGTATTACTATTTTACTGAATTCAGAATATAATTATTAATTTGACTCAGCCATATACTCCTTCGCAAGAGAAGTAGGGATCAAAAGCTAAAATTAGCAGATCCCTACAAGTTAATATAAATTATTATATAGGAGATCCCAAAAAAAAACATTTTTCGCTCAAATGTATCATGATCTCCTATCTGTTCTTATTCTCTGTAATTTAATTTTTTTAATTAGTAATTAGTTAATTAATCCAAACTTTTTTAGGATTTCCATTAAAAGTATTATTGTAAATAAGAAAATTTCAATTGTAATCCAACGCAATATATTTAAATTTAATTATTTATTTTAACTTTATATTAATTTTAAACACGGATTTTACTCTAATTTAATATTGATATATTATTTATTGTATGGAAAATTCTTGTTTAGTATTATCATCGTAATAATTATAATTAGTAAAAGATTAATTTTGTAATACTAACCTATACATTTATATTATAATAGTCTAAATTATTAATGTGATTAAAAGGCGTTAAAGCATTATTACAGGAGTATTAAATTCTATCTCCTAAATCTGAAGAATGTATTACTGGATACAACTGTTCTAGCTTTAGCTTTAGTCTTGAGATAAAAATGAAAGGAGGAGTTAAATGCATATACCGGATGGATTTATACCATTATGGCAAGTTCCTATTTACTATGCCATATTGGTTGTTGCTTTACTTATTTCCCTTAGATGGGCTAAAAAGAATCTTGATGAAAAAATGGTTCCTTTAATGGCAGTTTTAGCTGCAGCTATATTTGCTATCATGTCAATGAACATACCAATTCCTTGGGGAACTAGCGGACATATGGTGGGAGGAGCTTTGGTGGCTATTCTTTTCTGTGCCCCTGAAGCAGCAATCATCATATTTACATTAGTGCTCTTAGTACAGGGGTTATTCTTTGGGGATGGAGGAGTTACAGCTCTTGCAGCAAATGTAATAAATATGGGAATTATTGGTGGTGTTGTGGGACTTTACAGTTTTAAAGCTTTAAGAAAATTAGTTGGTAAAGTACCCGCCATATTTATTGCTTCATGGCTTTCAATTTTTTTGGCTGCAGAGATGGTGGCTGTTGAGATGTGGTTAGCTGGAACATTTCCTTTAGGGTTGGGATTGATTTTTATGGGTATTTACCATTCAATAATTGGTGTTATAGAAGGTATACTTACTGTAGTGGTCATATTAGCCATTGAAAAGACAAGGCCAGATCTACTGGGATGGAACCGTGACAAAAATTTGGGTAAACTTAAAACTGAAGAAAGTGAGGTGATAGCAAAATGAGACATAAAGATAGAAACTTTGTTATTGTAGGGGTTATAATCTGTCTTATAATAGCATTAATGTCACCATTTATAGCTTCTTCAAATCCAGATGGGCTTGAAAAATCTGCAGAACAAATAGCAACTGCTCAAGATGGTGGAATGTATGAGGCTCCTCTACCAGATTATACATTTGAGCCTTTGGGAAAATTTGGTGAAGTATTTGCGCTGGCATTAGGGATATTAGTTACATTAGGTATTGGCTATATCCTGGCTTTGTTAATCAGACGAATTAATCCTCCAGAATCTTCTAATTGATTATATTTTTTTCTTATTTTTTTTAGTATTTTAATCGCTATATTAAATTTCGTTTATTAAAAATAGGATTAACACTATTTAAAAAAAAATTAATCGATGTAATATTAATACATCAAATTTATGTTTTAAAATATATGAATTGTTGTATTATCCTGTTTAGCGTGTTTTTGTTTTGTATAAGAATATTGATATATATTTAATGGGCAGTTTTCAATTATATTGTTTATACCTAATATCTCAAGATTTTTTGTAGTTATATTAATTTGATTAATATTATTCATGCTATGTGATGTTTCAATATTATTTGGTATTTTTTTTATTTTTTTATTTATCCATTGATTTTTTACTTTGAGTGTTAGGGTTATTTGAGGTGAGTTCGTTTTCATTGATGGTTTTAAGGATATTTGTTACTTTATTTTCCTGTTGTTTATTTTGCTATGCATGGTTGTACTGTTAACAATTTCAAAAATGAAAAAAATACTCTATTTAGACCATAATTTAATATTTAAATAGAATTTAATATTCAATTATAAACTGTTGGTTTCGATAATATGTATAACAACTTTGAAAGATATAAATCATTTTTTAAGGGTGATGCAATGAAATTCATCATCCTTTTGGGTATTGTGAGCCTTTTTGCAGACATGACCTATGAAGGATCGCGAAGTATAACTGGTCCATACCTAGCTATTTTGGGAGCCAGTGCAGTTACTGTTGGATTTGTTGCAGGGTTTGGTGAATTATCTGGCTATGTTCTGAGGTTTTTTTCGGGAAAACTAGCAGATCGTACCCGTAGTTACTGGTCAATTACTATAGGTGGGTATCTGATAAATCTGATGGCAGTACCACTTTTAGCTTTAGCTGGAAGCTGGGAAGTAGCTGCAGTATTGATTATAATTGAAAGAATGGGGAAAGGTTTGAGGGTACCATCAAGGGATGTGATGTTATCACATGCCAGTAGCCAAGTAGGTCATGGATGGGGATTTGGATTGCATGAGGCTTTAGATCAAATTGGGGCCATATTAGGGCCTTTGATTGTTGCGGCAGTACTTTTTTATCATGGAAGTTACCAGATAGGATTTGCATTTCTTTTGCTACCTGCCTTGTTAGCCATTGTGGTTTTGGTTATTTCCAGATTTCTATATCCTCATCCTCATGATTTAGAAGTTGCGACTCCACCTTTAGATACAAAAGGATTGAAACGGATTTATTGGCTTTACGTATTTGCTTCTGCTTTAATTGCAGCAGGTTTTGCTGATTTTGCACTAATAGCTTATCATTTCCAGAAGACCGCTCTAATTTCAGCTGGATTTATACCTATTTTTTATGCTGTGGCCATGGGTGTTGATGGAATTGCTGCTTTGGTGTTTGGAAGACTATTTGATAAGGTTGGTTTATCCATCATGATAGTGGTGGCTTTATTATCTGCGCTTTTTGCTCCTATGGTATTTTTAGGAGGTTTTTATCTGGCTTTTCTAGGAATGATAATTTGGGGTATAAGTATGGGTGCACAGGAATCTATTATGCGTTCTTCAGTTGCTGTAATGTCTGAGGTTAAAAAACGTGGTTCTGCCTACGGTATTTTTAATACTGTTTTTGGTGTTTCATGGTTTATTGGAAGTTTAATTATGGGTATATTATACACTTTTTCCATAACCTATTTGGTTGTATTTTCAGTATTAATACAACTTATTTCCATTCCTTTCTTCATTACAATGTTAAAAATAAGGACAAAATAAGAATATTATTGAATATATTTATAATTTATCACCACAAGGCATGAACAGTGTATTATATGAATACTAGAAAAGATTTAACTCATCACAATCCATATAGATTTTCTAAAAATTAAAATAAAAAAATGGAATTTTTTTTATACAAATGTATAAGTTTTCCAATTTAAACTCTGGTTTGTACGTTTTATGGAGTTTTAACAGTTAATTCACCTGCACCATAACTATTCATACCCATAATGTCGATATAGGTTATGTTCCATCCATCAGATACTTTCTCAGCATTAATAACAGTGTATATATGGTTCCATTTGAACTTAATTACATCAGGGAGGTTATTCGCATATTTTATGGCCTCCTGGGCAGATGCATATGTTCCATTGGTAATTGTAAGGTTTTGATAATCATTAACACCGGATATTGTCTTTTGCAGATTATTGTAGTTGTATACCCTGTAACTGGAACCATTATTTGTTTCCATAACCGTCCATGTGAACATATCTGCAGTGGGATATGCTGTTATATGTGTAAATCCATCTTCTAATGTCTGACTTTGAATGGTGTCCATTTTTTCGTACACTCTTATTCCTCCAAATGATATGAGTATAATAAGAAATGCAACCATGGCTATTTTTTTGTATTTTTGGTTTATACGTATGTATAATATGATGAGAACTACAAGGGCAATAATTGTTGTTATGAAATCAGTGTAGTAGTATATTTTAGCTGAAAATCGTGTTAAAGAAAATGGATATAAGAGTGGAATGCCGCCTGTGGTCAGAAAATCAAGGAACAGATGTGTTAATACACCAAAATATGCTAAAAGTACATTACGTACATTAAAATCAACAGATATATCTCGTTTTATTATATGGCTGATTAATCCATTTAGAGATGGCCGGGATATTATATACAGAAATATTACTGCGGTTATAAATCCAAATACAAAGCTGTGTGTGATTCCTCTATGGGTGAATATAAAAAGTTCAGATGATAAAAAACCAATTCCAATGAGTAAAACATCAAAATCAATTGATATCCCTCCAAAAGCCCCAGCTAACCTATTTTTAACTTTTAGAAATGTCAAAATAGCGAATGGGACTATGAAGTGTGTGAAAAGGTCCATATGATATCTTCCTATGTTATATCTGAATTATTATCAAATTTTTAACGAAAATAAATGTCTATAACTTCTATGTTTTTTGAATAATATTTTTCTTTCTGTATGTTTTAGTTTTTAAGGTTTTTAATTGATTTAGACAGCTCTACTTTTTAAATACAGTATATAATACCTATGCACAAATCATACACAAATCTCTAAAAAAGTTATTTGTACTATAAAATTAATCTCATTTGTTGGGTACAAAAAAATTTAACTTTCTATAAATCCAAAATATAATTATAAATTTATTTATGATGCCAATTTTCAATTTTTTATAATTATTCTACTTATAATATCTGGAATTCTGAAACAAGATAAACTTCAAAAAGATTTATGGGAGGATTATTAAATGAGTCAATTTAAACAGATTATGGGTACAATAACACCACAAGATGCATTTGATTTGATTAAATCTAATAAGAATAATTCTAATTTTGTGATTCTTGATATCCGGCCTTATGATGAATTTGAGGAAGATCATATTGCCGGTGCAATGAATTTGGATTATGATGGTCATGAATTCCAAAAAAAGGTTGAACAACTTGATAAAAATAAAGATTACGTTATATATTGCAGAAGTGGTGTCAGAGGGGGTTATTTCCTGGAAAAAATGAGAGATTCAGGATTTAAAACATCTTATAATATTTTAGGAGGATATCAGGGTTGGAAAATAAGCAGACTTCCATTGGTAAAATAATTAGGAGAATCTAAAAAATGGTAATTAACATGAAAGTTGTTGAAGTTATAGACCCGATTTATGTTATGGAAGGAGCTGGTGTACGTCTGAGACGTAGTATTACAACTCAAAAATTAGATTATCTAGATCCATTTCTCCTCTTTGACCATTTTGGATCCAATAATCCAGAGGATTACCTAGCAGGGTTTCCAATGCATCCACATAGGGGTATTGAAACTGTTACTTACATATTAGATGGTTCGGTTGAACATAAAGATAGTATGGGTAACTCTGGCATAATAGGAAAAGATGATGTCCAGTGGATGACTTCGGGAAGTGGAATTATTCATGAAGAAATGCCAAAGCCTAAAAATGGCAATATGGAAGGATTTCAACTTTGGGTAAATTTACCTGCCAACCTTAAGATGACGACTCCAAGATACCAGGAAGTTAAATCATCACAAATACCAGAAATTCGTGAAGAGAATGGTGTGGTGGTAAAGATAATTGCAGGTGAAAAAGATGGGGTTAAAGGAGCTGTAACCGAGATATATGCAGATCCAACATATCTCGATGTGACAATACCACCAGGATCTACATTTAAACACCCAATTAAACCTGAACACACAGCTTTCGCATATGTTTTTGAAGGCGAAGGTATTTTTGGAGACTTTGAAGAAGAATCCGTTGATAAAGGTACATTTGTACCTGCAACCAAGCTGTTGATATATGGGGATGGAGACCATATTAAGGTTAAAACAGACAAAAGTTCTGTTAGATTCTTATTAATATCTGGAAAATCACTTAACGAACCAATAGCAAGGTACGGTCCATTTGTAATGAACACTGTAGAAGAAATTGAACAAGCCCTAAAAGACCTTCAAAATGGTACATTTGTTAAATAAAATTTATTCTTAAATTTTAAAAAATATATTAAGTTTAGCTATATCTGGACTAATATCAGCCCATATCCCGATAAGAATATTTATTTTCTCTTACGTCTCATGAACCTCAAGGGGTTGGGAATAATAAAAGATACTTCTGTCCTGTAATGGATATAATCCTCTCCAAACTTTTCGTATAACTCTTTTTCCTCTGTTGTAGCACGTGAATATAGGGCAAATAAGAATAAAAAGAGAGGAATTAAAAATATTGTCAATGGAAAGATGATAAATAGACCAACAACAATTGTTCCTTGTCCAAAATACATTGGATTCCGTGTATAGGAGTAAATTCCAGTTGTAACCAGTTTATCAATATTTCCAGTATTATTCTCCGAATATTTATATCCAAGGTTCATGATTGCAATTGAATTTAATATTATTCCAATTATTACAAAAATAAATCCCAGAATTATTCCATAATAGTTAATAAACAATAAATACCATGGTAATCCAAAAAAGATTATACCAATAGGGATTACAATTATTAATATTATCAATACAAGCCCCATTAAGAGTATCATTATATTTTCTTGGTTATCTTCCATTTATTTCACCATTAAGTAACTAATAATTAATTTAATTATTATACTTCTTATTTTTTTTAGCTTTTCGAACTAATTCTTATGATTAATATTTCTTAGTATCTATTCCAAATAATGTTAATATTGATAAAAACATTATATTCTGATTTATCTATACAAACCTTTATTCTCATGATTTAAAATGGTTCAAAATTTTATTTTCAAGAATTAAATTTTATTCATGAAAAAGTTTAGATTTTAGAAAGTTCAATATATTAACTACGAAAAAAAAATGGGGTGTTAAATATATGCCGGATTTAGGGCCATTGGGAAGGGGTGGAGCTAGAAGAAGAACTAGAAGAAGAATGTCAGCGGTTAATGAAGGGCAACAATCGCAAGAACAACCTGAAAATGAGGTTATACCCGATAATTCAGATGACTTAGAGAAATTGGCTAAGCTCTTGAAAGATAAGGGTGTAATTACCGAATCAGAATATAACTTGATATTTGGTTGATTTTTTAATAATATAATATGTGAAATATTTTTGGTGAATAAATCAATGAAATTATTGATTTATTTACTTTACTATTTTTGTTTATTAGAATGAAATAACGATTGAAATAATATATTGTATCAATTTAGCTCTCTGTATATTATACTCCTCTCCAATATTACGTATGTTTTCTTCAATATGAATGAACTTTAATTAACATGTATGTATCTACCATACGATTACAGCCAAAAACTAATTAAAAGTATACTTAAACAATTCAAAAGAATATATTTGAAATAGTTTACTAATAAAAAAAAAGAAAATTTAAAAATATTTAAATAATAATTTAATTTATTGTTTATTCTGTTGTGTATTATCCAGGGTTTGATACCATCCTTTACCTGTTGTGCCTTTAATTTTAGGGATGATAAAACTCCTTAGAACAATTCCCATTATTACTTTGAACATATATTTATGGTCGAATAGATATTTGGGTCTTGTGTAAAATTTGAGATATGCTTTAGCTAGCTTTCTTTCAACCATTTTCTTACTTAGTCCAAGTTTATCGTATTTAATAACAGATTTAAGTACGGTGTACTGGTCCCAATTTTCTGTTTCAATCAATTTCTTTTCCTTTAGGTCATTGTATATTGGTGTACCTGGGAAAGGTGTTAATATAGAGAATTGGCTGTAGTCTGCATTGAGTTTTATTGAAAAATCAATTGTTTTATCTATTTCTTTACTTGTTTCACCGGGGAATCCGAGGATGAATGAGGTTAAAATTTCAACACCAACATCTTTAGCAGCCTTAACAGCATCTTCAGCCTGTTTTAATGTTATTCCCTTTTTCATGAGATCCAAAACACGTTGTGAACCAGATTCAACTCCATAGTATATGGTGCTTAAACCTGCGCTTTTAAGTTTCTCCATAAGTTTTTTATCAACCATATCAACCCTTGAAGAAGCTACAAAGCCTATATCAAGTTCTCTATTTTTTATTTCATCTGCTATTAAACTTGCTCTTCTTTTGTTGAGCATGAATGTGTCGTCCATAAAGGCTATGTCTTTAATTTTATAATTTTCAACCAGCTCTTCAATTTCATTAACAACATTTTCAGGGCTTCTGCTTCTGAATTTCTTACCCATAATCAATGATGATGAACAGTAACCACACGAATACACACATCCTCTGCTTGTGATCATGTCGCTTGAATGTTTCTGGGTTGTTCCATATAATTCAAATGGAACCAAATGCCTTGCAGGATAGGGGATTGTATCCAGATCTTTTATGAGTGGCCGGGGTGTGTTTATTTTTATATTCCCCTTTTTTAGATCCCTGTATGCTATTCCTTTAATATCCTCCAGATTCCCATTGTTTCTACCATAATAGTTTTCTGCAAGTTCTACAATGGTTGCTTCACCTTCTCCCATAACAACTGCATCCAGGGATTTGGAATATTTTAATGTTTCAGTTGGCCTAAAAGTACTGTGAGGACCACCAATAACAATCAGTGAATCTGGCAATACATTTCTAACAGCATTTGAATATTCCAGTGCATTTTTTATGGTAGATGTTGTTGCTGTGATTCCAATAAGCTTTGGATCAAGTTTTGATGCAATTTTAGATACTTGTTCCTGCCCTAACTTCTCCAGATCATCGTCTATTATTTTAACAGACATTGATGCATTTTCAAGAGCTCCCCCTAGGTACATGAGATTAAGTGGAGGGGTAATAAAACCTAAACCATTTTTTACCGCGTTTTCATCGTATGGATTTATTAATATTGTATCCATTTAAACCGCCTTCTTTCTTGATATAAATTTGGGTTCAAAAATAAATAAAGTTACGCTTTAATTTCAAAAAATTTAATTTAAAAAAAAATAAAAAATTTAGGGAGGATTAATTATTATTCCTCTCCTTTTCTTCTTTTCCTTAATACTCTGAAAGCTACTAGTGCACCAATTATCACAACGACTATGGCTGCTATGTAATAGACATATGGAGTTACTGGTCCAGATTTTCGTGTAAAGTCCAATGCGTACATGTTTCCGTTGGCATCACCAGATATTATATCGTCACCGTATATTGCAGGTGAACTCAGCGGTGAATTGAAGAGGTAATAACCTGGCATGAAGCTCCATTCTTCTTTTCCACTGAATTTATTCAATACATAGACTGTTCCACTTGTTGATGTAACAACTATGTTGTCTCCCATAAGTGCAGGGGTTGATTCGACATTTCCTGTGTTAACAGACCATTTTAATTTTCCGTCACGCATGTCAAGAGCAGTTACATTTCCATTATCTGAACCTACAAATAGAGAGTTATCATTTGAATTGAGGAGTGCTGATGATTTTACAGAATCGTTTAAGTTATATGTCCATAAAACTGATCCATCTCCTGTGTTCATAGCATAGAAGTTTCCATTATCGGTTCCCATGTATAATGTGGTATTATTAATTGCAGGAGATGATCTCACAGCACTACCAGTATCAAATTCCCAGGCTTTTGTACCGTTGTTGATACCAACTGCGTATATTTTACCATCGTCAGATCCGAAGTACACGGTGTCGTTGAATACTGTTGGTGAAGATCTAACAGCGTTTGCTGTTTGGAATTCCCATTTCATTGTGCTGTCGTTGGTATTCAATGCATATAACCTCTGATCATCTGATCCAAAGTATATGATTCCATTATCTATTGCAGGAGTTGTTTCAATTGAATTTCCTGTTTTATATTTCCATACGTCATCTCCTGTCTTTTTATTTAAAGCATAGAGATAACTATCACCTGAACCGAAATACACATTATCACCAACTACAACAGGGGCAGCTGTGATATTTCCTTCGGCTTTATAATCCCAAACTTTGGTGCCGTCATCTAGGTTAAGTGCTGAGAATAAACCTTTGGTTGAACCAAAGTATATTATTTTATCTGAAATAGCAGGGGAGGTTAATATTCCTGCTGTTTGGAATATCCAAGAGTCTGGATTGAAATCCGATGCTTCATCCATGTAACCTGTGTGGTTGGTGTTTAGCTGAAACATTGGCCAGTCTGTTGCAGAAGCTGGAGCAATTGCTATTGGACTTACAAAAAGACAAATCATCATAAATCCAATCAATATATTCTTTTTTCCAATCATTTTATCACCTAATTATAAGAATTTAATTCGTAATTTCTATTTATATATCTCTGTTAAATTTGGTTACTCCTAAATAGAAGAATATTGCTGTGAATCCTAAGAGTACTGCAACATCTAACCATATATCTCCTATGCCTGATCCTTTTAACATTACAGCCCTTAAAGCATCGTTCACATAAGTTAATGGTAAAATATATGCAATTTTTTGGAATATCCATGGCATTGTTTCGATAGGATAGAATACACCAGACAGAAACATCATTGGCATGGTAATAGGCATTACAGTCTGCATGAAATCTTCTTGTGATGAAACTCTGGCTGATACCATGATTCCAAATCCTATGAAACATAGAGCCCCTAGTATTAACAGAAGAATCGTCAGTATAATACTTCCATTAATTATAATTCCAAATAGGACTATCGCCGCCACTATCAGCAGAATTCCTCTTCCAGTTTCCTGTACTAATTTGGATATAATTTTTCCACCTACTACTGTTGCGACACTAGTTGGTGTCATGAACAATCTTGCTAGCTCTCCTCTTTCCCTTTCACCAGCTATAATTTCACCCATACCAAACACACATCCGAAAAGGATTGTCATCCCAATAATCGCAGGTGCTAGGAAATTTAAGTAGCTAATATTTCCATATAATTTATTTACCTGAAGATTTATTGTGTTTAATATGCTCTGGAATGGTGTTACTTGAGTTCCATTTACCTGGTTACTTGCAACTGATATTGATGAGGATTGAAGTTTTTGAACTGCTATCTGCTGATTTATCTGATTAAATAAACCTTGAGTAGCTGGAATAATAGCACCTGATGCTAGCTGGTCCGATGAATCTACATCGATAACAATACTTTTCTGCGATGTATCGTTCAAATTATCATAATTTGTTGGTAGGATTATTGCGGCTTTAGCCTGTCCGTTTTGAACCATCTGTAAACCTTTATTTGGATCGGTTGTTATCTGCTTTACATCGTACAGTGTATTGCCTTTAATAGCAGTTAGGGTTGCATCCGATATAGGACCTTGACTTTGATCTACCACAACTACAGGTATATTGTTTATTGTTCCACCCATACCATAACCAAAGAGGGTTATCATAATTATGGGGAACAAAAATAATGACAATAGACGGGGTTTATGTCTCCATAGAACCATCAGGTCTTTTTTGATCATCCACATAATCTTTTTAGTTTCAACCATCTTCTGCACCTTCTTCTTTATTTTTTGTAGTTACGCTCATGAAAACATCTTCCAAGGAAGGATCTTTGGTGGATATTGATGTAATATTCCCTCCTTTAGCGATTATTTCTGAGATTATTTTATTCACAGATTCATCTGATGATTCTATGTCCATAACTATTCTTCCAGAATCGTGTTTATCTAATAATTCAACTTCCGGCATGTTTTTCAGATTATTTAACAGGTTTTCATCTAAATTACTTATCATAACACTTAATTCTTTCAAATCCCTGTTTTGTCTATCTATTTTTTCTTTTAATTGATCGTATGCTTCGCTATCTTCAACAGAACCTTCTTTCCTGAGCTCATCCATAATCTTAATGACATTAGAATTTTCAGAAGATTTAACTTCTTTTTGTTCATGTATCATGGTGTCTTTAAGACCTCTTGGTGTATCAAAGGCTGCAAGAACTCCACCGTTAATAATTCCAATTTCATCACATAGTAGTTCCACTTCGTACATATCGTGAGAACAAAGGATGATGGTACGGCCTTCTGAATTCAGCTCTTGCACTAAATCCCATAAAACCCTCTTGGTTGTGGGATCTAAACCAATAGTTGGTTCATCAAGGAATAATATATCAGGTTGATGGATTAAACTTGCAACAACTGATGCTTTCTGTTTCATACCTCCAGAAAGCTGTTTTACTAATTTATTTTGAGCATATTTAATATCAACAAGTTCCATTAGTTCTTCTGCTCTGCTTACTTTCAAGTCATCTGGCAGTCCATAGAAGTCTGCGCATAGATCAATATTTTCACGCACAGTTAAGTCTCCATATAGACTCACCAGTTGTGGAACCATTCCAATCTTTTCACGCACTTCATTGGGATTTTTTGATATATCGTAACCTGCTACATTTGCAGTTCCGGTTGTTGATTGTATTAAACATGTGAGCATTTTTATGGTTGTTGTTTTTCCAGCACCATTTGGGCCTAGAAAACCAAATATGCTCTTGTTGTCTATTTTCATGTTTAGAGCATCGACTGCTGTAAAATCGTCATATCTTTTTGTTAGATCAAATGTTTCAATTGCATATTTCGTAATAACCCCTCCCTATTCATTTTTGGAAAACATGTCTCTCCAGAATTCCTCTAGAATTGATGTTTTATGGCAACTGAAGACTTTTCTAATCCTTTTGAGAGTTTGAATACCTTCTTCAGTTATTTCATAATATTTTACTTTTCTTTTACCATGTGCTTCCCAGGTTCCAATAATCAAACCTGCATCTTCCAGATTGTGAAGTACAGGATATATTTTACTTGGTCCCCTTACAGTTTCTTCAGATGAAGGACTGATTTTATTTATTTGACTCATAAGTTCGTAACCATGGGTTCTTCCTTTACTTATTCGCCAGAGAATCATGGTTTTACCAAAGCCTTTCATACTTCTTAAGAGTTTTAAATCGTACTCTTTAAGGTATTTAAATATATCAGAGTCACAGTCAAATTCATGATCTTTGTCATTGAATTCATCTTGCTCTGATTCATCTGATGAAAGCTTTTTATTCTCTTTCATAATTTCACACCAACTATACTTAATTTAGATATATCAAAATTTGATATATCCATAAATGGTATATGAATATATATAAAGTTTTCGTTTACTAAAATCCTGTCTTCCTCATATTTTGTAATTATATATTCAAAAGATTCTTCTAATGGCCAATAACGCAGTAAGATGTAAATTTTAATCTTTTTGATCAAAATATTTAATAGTGTTGTTCAACAATAAATTGTATTAGGGTACAATAAGACGTATTAGGAATCATAAATTATTGAAAAAAAAATATTTGATTAAAACCAATAAGATCGTGGGGGGATAAAATGAAAGTTTTTGTTGATAGGATCTATAATTCATCAGATTATGAGGATGATAGTAAATGGGTGGATTATGCTTTATTAACACATTTAATGCAATTTCTTTTAATTAGAAAAGTATAACATTATATATAAAAATTAAAATTTAATTGACTAACCCATGAAAGTTATTGAGATATAATATTCAAAGATTTTCTTTTAAAAATTTATTTTAGGGTTTTAACTTTATTATCAAATTTCAATATTTTACCTTTATAAAGAATTTCGATTTTTCTATTTGTAATCTAGTTTAATTTTCTGTTTGATCTGTTCTTTTTGTTTTCTTTCCGTTATCTTCCATCATTCCCAGTCCATGTGTTATGGAAAATGCAGTTAATGCCGCTAAAAAGATTGGTATTGCATCTGCAAATGGTACACCCACAACTATAATACCTATTCCAGCAAGTGCAATGGGAATGGGTACAATTGCAGCCGGTACTGCAACTATCATACATCCCAATGCCAGTGCCAATGGCACCTGTGGGAAAATCAAATGAATCACAGCCCCAAAACACGAACCAACAAAAAGTAGTGGAAATATTGGACCACCAATAAAACCAAAATTCAATGCTCCGCTTAAAGCTACAATTTTAGCCAAAGCAATAATTACAAGAAGTATAATTCCAATTTCTGCTGCCTGTTGAGTAACAACTGACATTTGAGTTGTACCGAGTCCAACTGTTGTAGGTAATGCAACAGCCAGCAAACCCAATAATAACCCTCCTAAAGTACCTCGTACAATAGGTTTACTATTTAATGGTTCAACCAGTCTGCTGATTATTTTGTTAACAATTACAAAGAATATAGCTATGGGTACTGCTAATATTCCCAGCACAATTCCTGCACCCAATTGCCAGATCTGTAAATCATAGGCTGGTGGGAATAAAATACCCAGAAGATTTGACAATGCCATGCCATTTAGTGCATAAAATAGGGAAAATCCTATTGCAGCTGCAAGTCCGGCAATAAGCAGTGTTCCATAGTATGCAATCGATTGGAAGTGAGTTGTTTCTAGTAACATAATCCACACAGCAAAGGGTGATGAAAAAAGTCCAGAATATGCACCTGAAACACCGCTTATAACATTGCTCCTGGTAGTTTCAGAATCCTTCCCACGAATCTTAGAAACCCAACTTCCCAGTGCCCCGGCCAACATACCAGTAGGCACTTCGGGTCCCAGACTGAAACCACCTATCAATGACATTAGTGATACTAAAAGAGATGATGGTACCGGTTTTGGATCCATATATCCATTATCTACAGAATCAAATACATCTATCTGTTTAGCTGAGGTGTAACGATGGATTAAACCAACCATCAGACCAACCAATGTCATTACGACTACCATCCACCATGGCCCCGTAAATGGTGTCCAGTTATTTAAATTGGGCAAAAGAAGACTCTGCCCCAGATCCATTATCAAATATAAAGATGTAAGCTCCTATTGCACTCAGCAATCCTAAAAAGAGTCCCCAAATAATATGATTCCAATACTCCTTTGATCTAAAGTTTAAATCCTCAGACATACTGATTAAACCCCCAGTGTTACATATCACCAATTCTGAGCCCAAAAAAGTTAATGATGTGGATAATATTTTAATATTATTCTGTTGTTTATGATAATAAATTTTTTCTGGAATAATCATTTCTTACTGAAGTTTTATATATTCGATGATAAACATCAGGAATTGATTCATTTTTTCCAATTGCTTAAAATGCCAAAAAAAATGGAAGATATAGAAGTTTGTACAACATAAAATTGGATTATACCACTAAACTAAAATAGAATAAATCATAAATTAGATAGTAATAATGTTCAAGAGGAGGTAAGAAATGCTGATTTTAACCACACCAACTATTGAAGGGAAGGAAATAATTGAATACTATGGTTTAGTTACAGGGGATTCACTGTTAGGTGCAAATATGTATAAAGATGTATTCTCCGGAGTTAGAGATGTTGTAGGGGGCAGGACTTCTAAATATGAAGAAGAGCTTACAAATGCAAGAGACTTGGCAACCAAGAGCATGCAAGAAAAAGCCGAGAATAAAGGTGCTAATGCAGTTATAGGAACTCGTGTGGCATATCATAATTTAGGTGGAACTATGGGAAATACCATAATGGTCACCATCTTTGGAACTGCAGTTTCATACAAAGAATAATTGGAAAGTAAGAATTAATTTTGAAGGTGACATATTTGGCATCTGTAACAAAATCACTTATAGAAAAACGCTGGGCAATTACAGCAATAGTCCTGGGAATTTTAGTTGGATTCTTTTCAGCTTACCTATGTATCTACTTTCATCTGATTATATTCGGATTTAACATAATGTATATAGTGTCGCCACTAGCTGCAGGCTTTGTTGAAACTGTAATAGCCCGGAGAAAGTATGGTAAAAGCACAGGAGCTATCAGTGCAATATTAACATTTATAATAATCAATATTTATGGTTGGATCATTCTAGGAATAATAACAAATAATCCTGCTACACTCAGTTTAATTACCATAATTGCAATAATACTTACAATACAAGCAGCATTCCCTATATTAATGAATTATATTTTATTTGTTGTTGGGCTGGGTATTATCAAAAAATTGGTAGCATTCATGGTTTTTTTACCATCTAAAATTCGGGGAACTACCATGGAAGAAGAAACACAAGGAACAGTTGAACCCCCTGCAGATGAAATATTCCTTGATAAACTAGATATTCCACTATTATCCATACCACCAATTGATGGTGGAAGGGTGAAAAAGAGTATTGGATTGGTAATTGGAGAGGCAGTTGCACAAGAAACTGAAACAGATGGCTTTGTTGAAAAGCTTTCAAAGATCAATGAACCAACCAAACTGGCTGATTATAATCTGGGAGATGCCAGAAAAGTTGCAATAACTCGAATGTTTGAAAATGCCAAAGCTTTAGGTGCAAATACAGTTGTAGATGTTTCATTGGACTACAATTCAATGGGTGGATTTCAGGGTAGTGCTTTAATTGTAACAGCAACTGGAACTGCTGTAATATATGAATAAAGACCAATCAATTGTTATAATAAAATAAATTCTCTTTTTTTTAAGATATATGGAACTTTTTTAAAAGTGTCAACATCTCCATATTATGTTTTTTATAGACTGTTTTTCTTAAATTTTTAAACTATTTCAAGTTAAATACATCTTTCCATCTAAGTTTACTTCTTTACATCACACTTAAATAGAGGAAATATTTAATCATAATTCCAAATATAAATATTGAATATAATAAAATAGAAATATTTTGTATTCAAAATATGAAATAGACTTATAATATTTATAATTTTATTATTTATGCTGAGGTTGTTTAAAATGGTAAACACAATCAAAAATATGGGTAATGTTGATTCAAATTCGTCTAAATTTTTATATGTTGGTGTTGGAGCGTCAGCAGGTGGACTGGATGCTCTGAGAAAATTTATTTCCAATATACCTGAAAATAATGGAATGGCATTTATAATTGTGCAACATATGGATCCAACCCATAAAAGTGGTTTGGTTAATATTTTATCTAGATACACGTCTATGGAAGTTTTAGAGGTTGAAGACGGCCAAAAAGTCCAGCCTGAGCATGTTTATATTATTCCTCCAAATAAGGATATGGGTATTTTAGATGGAAAACTCCAGTTAATGGAACCTTTCGAACCCCATGGTCTTAGATTGCCTGTTAATTATTTTTTCACAAACTTAGCTAAGGATCAAAAGGATAGAAGTGTGGGTATTATTCTTTCAGGTTTTGGTAGCGATGGGTCAGATGGTTTGAATGCTATTAAAGCTAATGGGGGGATATGTATAGCCCAAGATCCATCAACAGCTGGATCCGATGCTATGCCCATGAATGCCATTAACACAGGACTTGTGGATATGGTACTTGCACCCGAAGAAATTCCAGATAAACTCCTTTCATACAATCGATCTTCGAGTAAGATCCTCAATAAAATATTAAACCCTGAAGATGAAACTATTCAAGCACTCAGGAAGATATTTCTATTAATAAGAAACAGAACTGGTCAAGATTTTTCAAAGTATAAAAAAAGCACGATTAATAGGCGTATAGGGCGGCGTATGAACATACATCAAATTGTAGAAATGCCCCAATACTTGAGATACCTCCAGGAAAACCCTGAAGAAATTGATCAGCTGTTCCAGGAATTTTTAATCGGTGTAACCAATTTCTTTAGAGATCCTGAGGCTTTTGAATCGCTTAAACAGGATGCTTTAAAGGACACGATAGAGGAGAAGAATAATACAGATATATTAAGGATATGGGTTCCAGGATGTTCAAGCGGTGAAGAAGTATATTCAATTGCAATAATCATACGGGAACTTTTGGAAGAAACAGGCAAAAATTTGGAGGTTCAAATTTTTGGTACAGATCTTGATCCTAATTCCATAAAAATTGCTCGTTCCGGTACATATACCAATATTTCAGAGGATATAGGACATGAAAGGCTTCATAAATTCTTTTATAAAAAAGATAATTTATACACCATTAAAAATGATATACGCGATATGGTGATATTTGCAAACCATAACGTTATATCAGATCCACCCTTCACCAAACTCGATCTAATCAGTTGCAGGAATCTACTTATATATTTGGAATCTGAAGCACAGGAAAGAGTGCTTTCAAACATGAACTATGCATTGAAAAAGGATGGAATTTTATTTATAGGTCCTTCTGAAAATATTGGAGATTTTTTAGATGCATTTTCGGTTATAGACAATAAATGGAAGATATTTAAATGTGTTAAATCCAGTCGTGTATTGTTTGATAACATTAAAACCCGCAAAATCTCTTATCAACAGCCACATACATATTGGAACAATCAATTTGCTTTAAAAGATTTAAAAAAAGGACGAACAGATTTCAATATCATTAAAATAGCTGAAAAAAACTTGATAGATATATATGTACCCCCATCAGCTTTAATCAATAAATTAGGGGATATATTATTTATACATGGTCGTTTGGGTAAATATTTAGAACCATCTCCTGGAAGAGCCCATATGAACATACTTGAAATGGCAAAGGAAGGTATAAAATTAGGTTTAAGTACAGCAATTCAAAATGCAATATCAAATAATAAGGAAGTTGTATTTGATAGTCTTCAAGTGGATACTAAAGATAATAAGAACTATATTAAACTCACTGTGAAGCCGATAAATAATCAAGACTCTGTTAGGGGGTTGTTGATTGTTTCATTCGAAGAATCAAATGCACAAAACCTTGACCAAGAGAAGATAAACTTACATAATGATTCCAACAATAATGAACATATTAAATCTCTGGAAAATGAGCTTAAATTGACTAAAGAACGTTTGAAAGCCAATATTGAAGAAATGACAACTTCCAATGAGGAGCTTAAATCTGCAAATGAAGAACTACAATCATTAAATGAGGAATCTCAAAGCACTAATGAAGAACTGGAAACTTCAAAGGAAGAATTACAGTCAACTAACGAGGAGTTAAGTACAGTTAACAGCGAACTCCAGATTAAAATAGACGAACTATCAAGGATAAACGACGATATGATCAACTTGTTTAACAGCTCGGAAATAGCTATTATATTTGTTGATAATAATTTAAAAATCCGAAGTTTTACAAAAGAATCTACTAAATTAATTAAATTAATTGAATCGGATATTGGACGCCCGCTAAGTGATATTGCAACATCCATTACATATCCCGATCTAATGGACGATATTACACAGGTAATTGAAAAATTAGCATTTAAAGAAAAAGAAGTTAAAACAAAGGATGATGCATGGTACAAAGTTCGAATTATGCCATATAAAACATCACAGAATGTTATTGATGGTGTTACTATCACTTTTATCAATATAACTAACCTTAAAACTACACAGGAAAAAATACAGTCTGCATTGGGTTATGCTGAGGATATAATCAACACTGTACACGAACCTTTAGTTGTTTTGGATGAAAAGTTAAGGATAATTTCTGCCAATCTTTCATTTTATTCCACATTTGATTTATTACAATCAGAAACTGAAGGGGAGAAGTTATATGCAGTTGGTGGGGGTACTTGGGATATTAAATCGCTTAAAAGCCTTTTAGAGGATGTTCTTCCCGAAAATAATGAAATAAATAACTATGAATTTGATTATATTTTCCCTATAAAAGGGCATAAGAAACTGTTATTGAATGCACGGAGAATCTTCAGGGGAGATATTGGTACACAGTTAATCCTTCTTGCTATGGAAAATATGGATAACTGTATAGAAGATGTGAATAACATTTAATTTGTTTAATTGATTAAATTTATTTATTTATTATGTTTTTTAATATAAATTCAGGATTTACAATGTTTCTTCCATTAAGAAAACTTTTTATTCCATTTATTATATTTTGAAGATTTTTTGTATAACTATAGTTTATTGCTATTTTATCTTTTTTTCTTCATTTAAAACTTTTATGATGAGTTCACGTGCTTCTTTAAAAGTTTTATCATGAAGTATTGCTTCTTCAAGTGATTCATGTGCCTGTTTGTATTCCTTTAGATTATAATGTGCTTGTCCATTAAGGAAGAGTGCGTATTTGTAGAAATCATCCTTATTTTGATACATTTCTAGGAAAGAGTCAAAAGTTTCTATGGAATCGGAATAGTTCTCTAAAATCAGTTGAACATATCCTTTATTATATAATGGCATGCTACTTACAGGATCTAGAAGTACAACCTTTTCAAAGCAATTTAATGCTTGAACATAATCTTTTTTCTCCAGTAGTGCTACCCCTTTATCATTCCAAGCAGGTAAATACCAGTCATCAAGTTTTAATGCTTTATCAAAAAATTCTATGGCTTTATCTATTTCTCCTTGTCCTAAATAGGACATAGCCTGTTTGTAGAACATTTCCACGTCTTGTTCGCTCATATACTCACCTTACAATTCATTTAAAATATAATCTTAATATTTTTCAAGTTATTTTATATCATTTAGATGCATCTTCTACTTGGGCAACATAAGTCTTAACCTGCATTTGTGGGTCATATAGTGATATTGTAAAGTTGCCTGTTCCACCAGCAACAATTGGTGTTGTTGTTGTGAAACCATCCCCTGTATCAACTAATTTACCTGTGCTGTTGTAACCACTTGCATTTAAATTGATCACGGTGATGTTAAAGGGATTATTATTCTGCACTACACCGTTTATCACAAAAACTCCATTGATATTACTTCCATTGGAATTTATAATGGTTAAATTACTAACATATGACTGTGCGACTGGTCCCTGCGGTGCTGATTGAATTAGTAAAACATAACCCGCAACAATAACAATCAACCCAATAATTGACAAAGTCAAATACTTGACATTATTATCCATTTTTCAATCCTCTAAATTATATTACATCCATATAATGTAATTTAATTACTCATTATTTAAGATAATCCTATGGTAAATTATGCTGAAACAAATAATAATTTCTTATTGTTATTCTTTATTGTCTACAAATTATAAAATTTATCATAATTTGTTTATTATAATTCAATAAATAATGGTTACTTCTTGGTAGAAATAATTCTTTTGATTAGTTTTAAGTAGATATTAAATCTATTATTTTAGAATTTGATGATTTATATGAATAAAAATAAGAGATTTGATTCAGTAGGGTACATATGTGTAAGTAACATTTTGGTTGGATACATTTACAACAATATAATGATGGTTGGGTGGATGACCATTTTCTGGAGGTGCACCTGCTCCGCCACTTATAATATAAGGTGTTTTACCCCATATTCCGGTATAATAATTGTGTACATGGGATGTAAATAGCATGGTAACATTTTCAGCATCAAAAAGTGAATTAAGATCGTTTGCACCGCCAGTTCCATTGTTTTTCATTCCAGATTCTTCTCCCTGGGGGCTGAATAAGGGTATGTGCATAAATACAAATCTATACTTATAGTTTTGACTTAAATTTAGTTGATTTTTCAGCCATGATAACTGGGTACTGTTCAGTTGTTTTCCATTGGCATTATCAACCACTATGAAGTAAGCGTTATTTTCTGTGAAATTGTAGTAAGTTGGTGAACCAAATATATTCTGGAACTTTGATTCCGTGGGATCATTAATAATTTCATGATTTCCAATTACGAAAAGTATTGGTTTAATGAAATGTGCATTTTTACTGGGGTTTAAATATTCATTTTTGAAGTTTTGAAGTTCGCTTGGACTGGATTTTAGATCTCCACCATTGATATTGAAGGATATGTTGGGATAATTGGAATTTATATTAGTTATCATCTTGGAGAAATTTCCATTATCATCACGTTCATCACCTGAAAATGTAAAACTAAAGTTATTCATTGTATGGCTAAAAAGTTCTATTTGTTTCTGATTCCAGTTTTGAGGTGGGTAAACCTCTTTTAAGAAACCATTATATAGATAAACTGTTGAAGCAAGTATTATTACAATTGCGGCTATGATTAAAATGGACTTTGAATATTTCATTTACATTAATACTCCAGAAATATTTAATAAATTGTTGAAGAATATTTTTATTTTTATAAATAATTTTATGTAAATTCTTGTGATAACATTGTTTAATGGACTCAATCGATCTTTAAATTGATAAATCAGTATTGATGAAAATATGGAAACAACAATTGCTCCTAAAATATCAAAGGGGAAATGGACTCCACTGAATACTCTTGCTAATCCACCTGTCAATCCTAGTATAAAGAGTACAATACCAACCATTCTTGTTTCTTTAAAGTATATCAACATCAAAGCTATTGAAATCATGAATGTGGTATGATCAGATGGGAATGAAGTTTCAGCGGGATAATGGAACAATTGTGTGCCCATTTGGATCATGAATGGTCTTGGATGGAAATAGATTAATCCAATTATTAAATTAATTACAAGGCCAATTAGGGATGCATAAATTCCATATAATACAATCTTACGGTGTTTATTCCCATTCTTGATCCATAAGTATGCTAGTACTAAAATAATCACAACAGGCATGTATTGTGCCATAAATACAGCAATAATATCTATTGATGGATTTACACCGGCATATTGATTTATAATGTGGAATAGTGTAATATTAATTTGTTCAATCATTGTAAAATCTTCCAATCTTAAGTATGTCATTAAAATTTTGTTAAAATAATTATATTAAAATATTTTATATAGAGTATATGGGATGTAAAAACATATTATTCTATTAACATTTATTTGATCATTTAAATTTGTTTTGAAAAAAATCACATAAATTAGCAGATTTATTGTTATAAAAATTCAAAATCCATTTTTTCTAGGCGTATGAATGTATTAATTGGATTATATATAATAAAATTAGATATTTTTATATAAGTAAAGGTCATTATAATTATATTCATTAAAATTTTTATTATAAAAAAATACAGTTAAAATAAGTAATTCATAAAAAAAATATTTTTTTCTGGATACAGGTGGATAAATGGTTTTAATAGCAGAAAATAATCTCCAATTTATATTGGAATTCGCAATAATAATGCAAATTGCAATTCTATTACTATTTAATCTATTGAGAATGTCATTGAGTCGTGTATTATTCTTTTCCCTAATTTTGGGAATTGGAATAACCGCACTTTTCGGATTTGATATGTTAGCCTTATTCATACCATTTCTGGGTTTGCATGAATTCACACATACATATGGACCTATAGCTGTTATGGTTTTTATAACAGCCTGGGCAGCATTGTCTACTATGCACGAAGTGGGAATAGGAGTAATTCAGATTAAGAGACTTATATTTCTGATGATGATCCTTGTAACCATTTTTGGTGGATTAGTACACAGGGATTTCCTTATTTTATGGTTTTTAGGAATTTTATTAGGATTTTTCCTTATATCAAAATCCTTCAGACAAAAATCATTTATTACAGTTAAGAGAATTATTGTTGTTGTTTTAATTACTGTTGTTGCATTTGTTTCGCTTGAGGGATTATCCAGATTACTTTCAATGTCCCTTATAAGTCCTGTTTTAAGGATTGAAAGGATATTGCAGAATGCCATTCCAAGCCTTCAACTGGTAATCCATAACACAACGCTATGGGGACATGTTCAGGGAAGTTCATTTTGGGGATCACTCGATGCAGGTAGTTCCAGTGGTTATATAGCCCTTCCAATATCTTTAATTTTAACATTTGGGCTTCCATATCAAATTTTCTTCGGAACTCTGGTTACCAAGAAGGATATTATAGACTACTTTGTACCGGGTATCTACGGTTTTGCTTTTGACTTTGGATATATTGTACTGGTGCTTTTACTGTTATGGTGTGTCTTTGTAACATGTTTAGGATTAAGAATATTGGTAGAATACAGAGAAAAAAGGGAAAGGGGTAACAAAACATATCTGGGAAGGGAAGCATTACTCATAGGTTCGCTAGCAGGATTTGTATCTCAGATGATTCTAGGTTTATTCATAATAAACCGTGCTATAAATGGAACAGCCCTAGTAACATTTATATTTTTAAGTGGAATGGTTGTAGCCCATATTATACTGGTAAAAGATCGTTAAGAAGCCGGCCTATTTAAAGAACAAATAAAAGAACATATAAATTGGAATATGAAAGATTTTTTCACATCCAAATCTTTTTTTGTATAAAGATATTAAATTACTTTATTTTCAATAATTTTATCTATATTAGTTTTTTGTTTTGTGTAACTTTCCAACTGGTGCAAAATATATTACAAACTCGTTATCCCCATCTATGCGTAGCAATTTATCTGCATATTCCTGATCGTAAGCTGCAATTGCACAGGTACCTGCGTTTATTGCTTCGCAAGCCAGATAAAGATTTTGCCCCATGTGTCCTGCATCCATTGCAATAACCTTATGTGATGCAGGACCATATCTCCATTCCATACGTTCGGGTATGGCTGTCCAGATGAATGTTACTGCTGATAGACCTGCAAACTGCTGGCCAAATGTTGCATTAATTATTTTCTGGTTTAAATCCTTTTCATGGAATTCAAAAACAAGTCTATGAGATAATGGAAGATAACGATAAATTCCATTTTTAAGACCTTTAACATTGAAAACTGCAAGATATGTTTCCATTGAATGTCTGCATCCTGCAGATGGAACTGTTCGATAGGCATTCACACCTTCAACATAACGCACTCCCTGTGTTGCCCATAATAAAAATGATAATTCCTCCAAGCTCAATGGATCACCAGCATAGTTTCTATGGCTTTTTCTATTTTTCATTGCCTTTGCAAGCGGAATTTTATATTTGCTCTCCCAATTTTCATCAACTACAAGGTCAATTAAATCAGCACCTTTATTAACGGGTTTTTCAACAGGAGGAGCACTTACTCCAGTGTTCTGTCCGGTTTTAGAAAAATCAACGGTCTTTCTAATGCTATCCTTTAGAAAATTTCTGTTCTTTTTAATTTGATCTTCGAAATTATCATTCATTTTACACACCGATTATACAAGTTAAGAGGTTTATCAATGCTTTTTATGTTTTTTATTAGCAAAATAATCTTTGATTCAGCATGAATTATATTTAAAATATTAATTTTAGGGCTAGTAAAGATTCAAAAAAAAATAAAATGATACTAAATTAAAGAATTAAGTTTTTATATGTTTATAAAATAGTTATTATATTTTAAATCTTTTTTAAATTGTTTTATACATCAATAACTCCTTAAAATGTATAAAAAATAAAAAAAATTAGGGGCTTAAAATTATTTATGGATTTATTTTTCTACAGCTGCGTCTGCAGATGCAAATAACATGAATATTCCTGTTAGTACCAGCCAGATACCTATTAATATGGCCAGATAGAATGGGTTTAATGCGTATAATCCTACTATTAGGTAGAGTATACCTAATATTATTCCAAGAAGACCTCCCCATCTGCCTGCATTTCCTTTACCTGAAAATAGGGTTAATATACCTGATATAATTAGGAAAAATCCTCCTAGGTAGATTATTAATCCTGCAAAAATACTGAATGCAACTATCTTTCCAAATAGTCCAATACCCACTATGACACCTATAAATCCAAGTATCAAAGATAATATACTAAGTCCTTTACTACTGCTCCATGCTTCAATACTCTGAGCAAGTAACCAAACACCTATGAATATTATTCCTATAGCAACAATATCGCTAACTAAAAAAACACTGATCAATGGAAATGCCATAACAATTAAACCTAAAAGTATAGCTAAAATACCGAACAATACATTTCTTCCCTCTGCCATTATCATTACCTCCATTTCATTTAAATAAAGCCCCATTATTATTATGTTAAAGTTTAATTTATTTATTTTTTTATTTTCCTGATTTTAAGATAAGTATTCCATTATATTTTCAATATTTTCACCAATTATAATTCAAATATTTATTCAAATTTGTAGATTTGTTTTGCATCTGCACCTTGTGATTTAAATTTAGAATTTAAAAATTCAACCTTAATTAGCTTTATTTTAATCATATTCATATTAACTGGAAGTGATTTAATTGCATCAGCATTGAGTCCTTTCCATGTTAATATATCGATGTATTCCTGACTTTCATTTCCAATTATAGAGGCTTCACCTGTTATTTGCATCCCTTTAAGATTGTTCATTGTAGTGTAGTCTTCATAAACAGCTACAGACACATTTTTATTGTATAGTAGGTTTGCAAATTTCTCTCCACCCTCACTCACTATATAGATATTTCCGTCTTTGTAGTTGTATTCGATTGGTGTCGATCTAACTGTTTTGTTATGGCCTGTTGTTAGTGTGCATGTGTTATGTGTTGTTAGAAATTCCTCAACAGCAGTTTTAAGTTCTTCTGATTTAACTGGGGCCATGAGCTTTTCTTTGATTGATTTAAGTTTAAGGGAATATTTTACTACCTCATCTTGATTGTAGAAATCCATGTCTTCCATTGGTAGATTAACTCTATCTAAGAATATTTTAAGCTGTTCTTGATCTTCTTGGTCTAAATCCTCTACAATTAACTTTCCTCCAATTGCTTTCAAGCTTAGAGCTCTTACACCGATTAAGTTTTGAAGTTCAGTGAGTCTTTCTAATCCTCCATTTTTGTCTAAACAGGTACAGAAAAGGGATAATGGTTTATTTTTAAGCCATTCTCTGTTTTTTTCTGCAAATTTTTTTATTGATGGATCTATTTTTTCAGAGTAAATGGGTGTTCCAATTACAATAAAGTCAAAGTCAATATACTCCTTTTTAAACTCATCAACGGTGCTGTAAATTGCAGGTCCTGTAATAAGTGATATGATTCTAGCCATATCTCTTGTTGTTCCATACTTACTGTTGTAAATCACTAGTGTTTTGATCATTTCATATCCCCACTCATAACTGTTAAAAATTATTAATGATTTTTTCCTAATTATAATAATTAAAATATCAGACTAATCCTTGATTTATTATTTTATCTACATTATAGTCTTATTTCGGTTATAATTCCACTTTAATTGTTTCCAATTATTACTTTGAGTAACATTTTTCATTCCAATGTTCGTGAGTTTATTTCTTCGATTGCAAATTCAGCAATTTGTCGTACCATCAAACTTTCATCGTTAGCTGCCAGTTTAAGATTGTTAATTGCAGAATTATCACCAACTGATGATAATGCAAGTGCTGCACCATATCTTACACTGTCCTTTTCATCTTGTAGCATGTTTATCAGAGGTTCCATTGCAGTCGAATCGTCAAGAATTCCCAGGGAAAGTGCTGCTGCTTCTCTAACATGCCAGTTTTCATCGTTCAAAATTTCTATCAGTGGTTCAACAGCAAGTTTATCTCCAATTTCCCCCAAAGCCTCAGCAGATTCTTCACGAACCCTCCACTGGTCATTTTTTAAATTTCTAATAAAAAATTTCATTCTAGGATGCTCATCCGCCACAATAATCACTCCTTTCTTACTAATATCTACAAATAACCTTATAAATTTATATAAACAATTCCAAGTTTATATATAATATTTTCATACTATTATTTTTATTATTTTGGGCACATCTTTGCATTGTTATTAAATGTATATGGACCCTAATGCAGTGTTGAAAAATTATATCTTCTATCATATACATAATATATACCGGTGATAAAATGGCAGAACTATATGAAAAAATGGTAAGAGAAGCCCTTGCGGCACAAAGAGCTGATGTTGATACCATTAGTAAAAATAGGGGTGGGAAATTTAAAATAACAGATACAAAACCATATTTGGATGTTGTTAATGAAATGACAGTGGCAGATGGTCAGAGTAAATCGGTTATTGATTTACATGTAAATTCGGTTAAGACACACTACAATACTTTGGTAAATCTTACAGATACAATTAGACCTGAAGATGATCCATTTGTTGAACATTACCAGACACCTGCAGTACTTGAAATTCTCTATGAAAATGATGAATCATTCAAAGACAGTGTTGATAAGTTTATAGAGGGTATTGGTAAGGCAGAGGCATTAATTGGTCGTGAAGTTGTTAGGCGTTATGGTGGATTTTATGGTCCTACATGTGTTGTTGACTTTGCACTCATACCTGGAAGTACAAGTAACATAGTTAACAGAATATTGAAACATGTGGATATACCTGATGCCCATAAACAGGCAATACTATCGGCAAAATCTTGGGGTATGAACACCTCCTATGGTATTGGTGAGGTATTTACAACAGAGGTTGAAGAGGGCAGGACATTAAACGATGCAATTGAAATGGAAGTTGCAATGATCCAGTACATATATGAGAGTCCAATTGAGGCACAGGCCAAGCTCATGGATTCGATGGGGCATGAATCATTTGATGTAAGGAAGTATATGGCAGAGTACAAGAAGAAAATGACTGAAACTGTTTTGAATGCTGTTGAAGATGATGTTCACTACGGAAATATAGTTACTGTGCCTGCTTACTGTGTGGGGGATATATCTCACCATATTGCACAGTCAACATATAACATGTGTAAAGATGATGTGATAATGGCTGTAATAGAGGCAACAACCGGTGTTATGGCAGAAACACTTAACCAGGCACTTCCAAATTTCAAAAATGAATATGAACCTCTATCACTAGCAACTGGAGCTTCTGCATGTGCAGTTGAATATATGTTGGAACTTGATGGTTTCAATGCACCAATGATTGTTGATCTGTTAACCAAGAGATTCCATAACTATGTTCAGCTTTATCCAACTAGAGGTGCTGCAGCAGAACTTCATAACTGTGACTTCATGGACATGATCTATAGGGGATGGAAGTACTTAGACAAGGAAAGGAGAATGAAAAACGGTTCAAGGGGAAAATTAGCACCTGAAGTTGCTGGTTATAAGGTTGATCTGGATCCTGTTCATAAAAATAATGTTATAATGAATCCTCAACGCTATGCATACCCAGCATGTGCAATATCTGTACGTTTCTCAGCTCTTATGCGTCTTGCAGATTATCCATGTCTATTAACAAGCGAACCAGTTACAGCTACCATGATGACCAATATCATAGCCCTCCATAAAGAAAATCCAGCTTCTCCTGCAAGAGTATGTAAAAACTGTGCATCTGCATGTCTTGTTGATTTCAGACACTGTGCATGCCAGTGGAAAGAAGCCGTATAGAGATCATATCAAAAAAAATTTTAAAATTACTGTATGATTTTTAACGAGGATGGTGGTTTAAAATGAAATGTTATGTGGATGCAATGGAAGGTAAAGATAAAGACGCTGTTGCCATTTGTATTGTATGTGGAATGGGTGTGTGCCTGGATCATGCAATAAGAGAAGATGTAACTATATGGGAGGGTGGTTATCCATTTCCCTCTGAAAAAGTCAGTAAAAACATGCCAAGAATACTGTGTCCTGCCTGTTATGCAGCTTTAAAAGGTGGTAAATAATGGCTAATTTAACCAAGAGGATGCTTGCCGAGTTTATTGGTACCTTTTTCCTGGTTTTTATGGGTGCAGGTGCCGCTGCAATCACTCTTATGATCACCAAGGGAACTGCTGCTCCAAATGCATTTAACATAGGAATTGGTGCTCTTGGAGGATTAGCAGATTGGCTTGCTATTGGTCTGGCCTTTGGATTGGCAATTGCAGCTGCTATATATGCTCTTGGAAATATTTCGGGATGTCATATTAACCCTGCAGTTACAATTGCTTTATGGTCTGTTAAAAAATTCCCAGGACGTGATGTGATTCCCTATATTGTTTCACAGCTGGCTGGTGCATCTGTTGCCAGTATATTATTTGCTGTGATTGTTGGTATGGGTGCAGTTACAATTGGTGGACTGGGTGCTACAGCTCCTTTTCCAGGAATTGGCTATGTACAGGCTATTTTAGCAGAACTAGTTGGAACATTCCTTTTAATGCTGGCCATAATGGGTGTTGCAGTTGACAAAAGAGCCCCTCCAGGATTTGCAGGTATAATTATAGGTTTGACAGTAGCCGGTGTTATAACAACAGTTGGTAACATATCGGGTTCATCCTTAAACCCTGCAAGGACATTTGGCCCATATCTTGGAGATTCATTAATGGGTGGTCTCAATTTATGGATGTATCTTCCAATATATATAATTGGACCAATAGTCGGTGCTATTCTGGCAGCTTTAGCATATAATTATATGACAAGTGAAGAAGAAGCCAGCAGAGATTAGTCTGATTTAATCAATATATGAATAAATCTCTTTTTTTCTTTTTTTTTAAAATCTTTTAATGTATTCCAATTCTTTGAAGCGAATTTTAAATTCTGTTCCATTTTCGGAATTGATAATTAATTCCCCTTCAATTTGTTCTGTTAAAACTTTTACAAGTAATAATCCCAGGGATTCTAGATTATTTAGGTCTAGTCCTTCGGGTAATCCTATTCCATTGTCTTTGATCATGAGTTCGTATGTATCTTCAATGGATTTGAGGGATACTGTAATATCTCCATGCATTTTATTGGGGAATGCATATTTTAAGCTGTTTGATATGAGTTCACTGATTATTAGGCCGCATGGAACAGCTGTTTCCATATTCAATGTGATATTTTCTATTTTGAAAGTTGATTTAACAAGGTTTTTGTCTATGTTGTAGGTATAAAAAAGGTTTGATATAAGACTTTGAATATAATCAGCAAAGTTTATTTCTTCAAGATCATTTGATTGGTAAATTTTTTCGTGTATCATGGCCATGGATTTAACTCTGTTCTGGCTTTCCTGTAGAACATTAATTGCTTCCGCATCGTTTACATATTTTGTTTGCAGATTTAGCAAACTTGATATGATCTGCATATTATTTTTCACTCGGTGATGTATTTCCCTTAAGAGATTTTCCTTTTCTTTAAGTGAGGATTTTATCTCTTTTTCTGCCTTTTTACTTTCTGTAATATCATTGGCAATAAGAAGTATGGATCTTTCATCGTCATTTTTAAGTAATGTAAATCTGTTTTCTATCCAATGTTTGTTTCCATTGATTGTTACTTTTGAAATATATAGTGGTGGTGATTTTTCGTTCAATGCTTCTTGAAATTTGATTCTTTGCTCTGAATAGTCTTCTGTTTGGTAAAAGTCCAGTTCATTAAATGATTTGCCAATCAATTCTTCCTTGGGTAAACCGCTTAAATTTGCTGTGATATCGTTTATATCCAAAATTTTACCATTTACATCCAGTAAAATAGTATATATGGGATTTGCCTCAAATAGAGTTCTGTATTTCTCTTCACTATCTAATAGTGCTTCTTCAGCTTTTTTTCTTTCGCTGATATCCATTAACATTCCAGAAATAGTATTATCTTCAAGACTTGCACTAAGGAGTACTGTCAATGTTTTTCCATCTTTCGTAACCATGTCAACATCATGATAACTGATTTGTTCTTTGCTTGTTAGTAAATCAATCATTTTTTCCCTGTCTTTGGGATATTTATAGAGCTGTGTGCTTTTAATTGTTTTAATATCTTCTATATTATCATAACCAAACATTTTTACCATTGCATTGTTTGCAAACAATATATCTCCGTTTAGATCGGTTTTATATACTCCAACCATTGAATTATCAACCAATTCTCTGTACTTTTTTTCACTTTTAATAAGTAATTCTTCTGTTTTTTTATGGTCAAGATTTTCTTTCTGTACAGCTGTATACAGGTTTCTATTATCATTTAGAGTTATAACTTGTCTAATAATTACGAGTCCAATAATAAATCCAACAACTATTTCAATGATTTCAATATTGGAATGGGATAAATTTTCATTTGCCCATGTAAGTAGTGTGAATGCTATTACCACCCATATAAGTGGGAGATAGGTTACAAAATTGGATCTTTGAATCCATATTTTTATTTGAGTATATCTTTTTAGTTCCATTTTTTCTGGGCTGGCCTGTATGTATGCAGCTATACCTATCAAAACAAAACTTAATATCCATCCCGTATCAAACAATCCTCCTGAAATATATGTTCCCTGTAATGTTTGAAGTGCAAAAATAGTGTCTGTGAATATTTGGACTAAAATTCCAAAGCTCAAAAATATTACAGGTGCATAAAGTTCGCTAAACTTGCTGTAAATCACTCTTAATAAAACAAAAAAGAGTAATAGATCTCCAATTATATAGATTATGGATATAATAGTTGATATTAAGGTTTCTTCACCGGATAGTGCGGGTATAACTAAAAAAGTCCAGAATATAAGGCTAATAGTAACTATTATTATTCCCATATCGAGTGATATTTTAATTTTTTCGCTACGATTTAAAGAAAACCGTGAGAGGTAATATAATCCCAATGCAAATAAAGGATAAAATAGTAGGTAGAAAATATCTGAAATGGAAAGAAATGGATTGGTATGATATCCAAGCTCTAAAATTGCCCAGTATATGTCACCTAATGTATATGATACAACAGATGCCATTATTAATATCCAAGCTATTTTGAATCGACCGTGAGATCGTGTTGTTGCATAGAACAGGATTATAATAACCATTAACTCAATTAAAGGAGTAAATATATCACTGAAATATTGCCGCACTAATGGTCGACTACTTAGCAGTATTGAAATTAATGCAAAACTGATTACAATTACAAAACTGAGTATTATAAAATTTTTAATCGATAATGAAGGTTTATATTCCATATTAACTCCATATTTAAATATTGTGGGAATATTAAGAATTAATTAAATTTTCATTTAAGATTACAATTTTTAAGAACATTATAAACTTGTTCTTATAAAAATATCTTAGTATTATACAATGAATGTTTTGAATTAACAAGTAAAATTAAAATAGTTTTAATATGATCTTTTTAAATAAATCAATTGGAATTCATTTAAAATCGTGAAAAATAGACTTTATTCCAAAATTAAGTGATTTGTAAGTGGAATTTTACGATAATTATTTTTAATTAAAAAAAATAGAAAAAAAAGAATTAAGTTTTTATTGTACTTTCAAACTTTTTGTTATTGTGTCAAATAATCCTGCCTGTGTTTGGAAGTCTGAAGAAACTGTTACATACTGTATCAAGTATTGGAAATTATTTTTTTGGAAGTCAATGAATTTTAACTGGGCAGTTGTATTGTTTGAGCTAAGATTGATAGTTGTTTCATTAGCTGTCACACCGGCTATGGTTACTGTGCTGTTAGTTCCATTCAGAGATGATAATTGAGTTTTTAGATCAGCTAAATCAGTAGTTGAATTGGCATTTTGTGCTAACTTTATCATAGTTACACCATTACCTTGTGTACCATTTGTTTGGTTGAATGATACATCTCCAAGTGCTATTACAGTTCCATTTTCGGTTGTGTTATCGGCAAGGATAAACCAACTTGATGGATAATTAAATGATATTCCATTTGCATTATAGGTTTTTGTCGATGTTGTATTGTTTCCTGGTGTGCTAGTACAACCCGATGCGAGTACAACCAGTCCAACAAGAGCAATTACAATAAAAATATATTTTTTCATTATTTCTACCCCTCCAATTTAATATACCAATAACATTATAATATAATATCATCTTTAGAGTATAAATATATTTTTCCAAGGGTAGAACTGAAAATCCCTATCTTTAACATGCTGGAATATTATGAAATGGAGTAATTGATAATGTCTTCTTATGGATCAACAGAAACAGAAATTTTAAGGTCAAAACTTATTGAAACCTATGAAGAAAAATCTATTGAAGATTACTTCAAAGGCGAAGAGTTTGAAACAAAACAAGGTTCATGTTATAAAATTAAAGAGAGTCGAAAACTGAAATTAAGCACAATAAGTAAACCAAAAGCCAAAAATAATATTTTAAACGATCTAAAACTTATAAAAGGTATTGGGGACTCGAAGGCAGAAATTCTAAGGTTAAAGGGTTATGAAACTATTGAAGATCTAAGGGAACATCCCCGATATTCAAATGATGCCTGTGAAATAGTTGAAATAGTAGAAGAGGGTGATTTTTCAAGAATAACAGATTATGTTTCCAATAGATACCCTAAATCCCATCCATCAGCCCTTTATTCTTCCTGTTTTTCACCTGATGAAAATTATCTTTTCCTTGATATAGAAACACTTGGGCTTAAAAGTGTGCCTCTCATACTGATAGGGGTAGCAAGTGTTGAATCTAAAAATATAGTTGTTGATCAATACCTTTTAAGGGACTTGGAAGAGGAAGGAGCAGCATTAGAAGCATTTTTATCGCATGTAGATGAAGACACAGTATTTGTTAGTTTTAATGGACAGACATTTGATCTTCCATATATAAAAGAGAGAATGAGATATCATGGAATTAAACAAAACCTCCAAAGACATCATCTGGACCTTTTACACTTCTCGAGACGAACATGGAAAGATCAGCTGCCAAATTGCAAATTGCAAACACTTGAAAAACATCTTTTTAATTTTGAACGTGAAGATGATGTACCCAGCAGTATGGTTCCATCATTTTATAAAACATACGATGAAACAGGTAACATAGGACCTTTAATTCCTATCGTAGAACACAACAGGGAAGATGTTGTAACACTGGCAAGAATATTATCAAGATTACACACAGAACTAGATAAACAATAGGTATAATTCGATTTTGGAAATTGAAAATTTATAAAAAAAATTATTATATATCAAAATGTTTCAAGAGTCTTTTTAAGGGTAATGTATTTATTATATCCTCTTTTTTCGCCCAACCCCTTCTAGCAGTTGCAATACCAAGATGAATATTATTGAGTTGCGCAGGTGAATGAGCATCGGTATTTACAGCTAATTTACAACCATGTTCAACAGCCATCTTAATATTCACATCATTGAGATCTAATCGATTCATATGACTGTTAACTTCTAATAGAGTACCGGTATCATTTGATGCATCAAAAATCCTTTCAAGATCTAGTTCATATGCTTTTCTCTCTTGTATCTTCCTGCCTGTTGGATGGGCTATGATATTAACATATTCATTTTCCATTGCAGATAATATTCTACGAGTTAATTCTTTGCTATTTTGATTGAAACCAGAGTGTATACCTGCTAATACAATATCCATTCCACCCAATATTTTATCAGGAACATCTAACAAACCATAGGAATCAATGTTGGCTTCAACACCTTTGAATATCATAATATCCTCCAATTGATCCTGTAAATTATCAATTTCTTTCATCTGTTTTAGCATGGTTTTTTCATCCATACCATTGGCAATTCTGAGGCTGCCAGAATGATCTGTGATAGCTATATATTCATAACCCAGTTTCTGAGCTTTTTTGGCCATATCAAAGATAGATCTTGATCCATCACCCCACTCTGAATGCATCTGGAGGTCTCCTACAATATCATTGTAACCCAAAATTTTTGGTAATTTTCCTAAACTTGCAGCCTCTACCTCACCGGTATTTTCCCTTAATTCAGGTTCAATATATTCCATTCCAAGGGATTTGAAAACATCCTCTTCTGTAGTACCTGCAACAAGTTTTTGGCCCCTGAAAACTCCATATTCGCTGAGTTTTAGTCCTTTAGAAATGGCTATTCTTCTAAGAGCCACATTGGTTTCTTTCGAACCTGTAAAGTACATAAGTGCAGAACCAAATGATTCATCATCAAATACTCTTAAATCAACATCAATACCATTTTCTTTAAGACGCACAGTTGATTTTGAAGGACCACTTACAACAACATCACGTACCATATCCATACCTGTAAAATATGCCATAACCTCAAGTGGCTGGTTGGTTGTAACAAGAATATCAATATCCCCTACAGTTTCCTTTCTACGCCTTATAGATCCTGCAATCTCAACCCTTTCAACATAATCCAGTCTATCAAGTTCCTTTTTCATTTTCACTGCAATGGGGAGTATATTTCCCAGAAGTTTTCTACCTGTGCTTTTTCTTGCATATTCAAGGTTTAAAAGTATCTTCCTTTCTGTGGTCTCGCCCATGCCCTTAAGCCTTCTGATTCTGTGCCTTTTTGCATTTTTCTCAAGGTCATCAAGGTTTTTAATACCAAGTTCATTATATAGCTGTTTTATACTTTTGGGACCTAAACCCTCAACAGCTATTAATGCATCGTAGTCAACTGGAAATTCCTTCTTAAGATTTTCAAGATATTCAAGTGAACCACTTGTATCAACTATCTCTTCAATTTTCTTGGCAATTTTAGCACCAATTCCTGGCAATTCCTGTAATCTTCCTTCTTTTCTTATGTCTTCAATATCCTCTGAAAGATTTTCAACTGTGTGTGCTGCTTTTCTGTAGGCCAAGGTTCTGAAGTCAACAGCTTCTATTTCCATTAGATCTGCAACCTGATTCAATACAGATGCAACCATCTGGTTTTTCATGATATTATATAGTAGTTAACAATTAATAATTCTTGTTAATTCATTATTTATCAATAAAATTTAGAGTGATTACAGTCCAAAATCTTATTTTAATCAATAAAAACACTTGTTTAAAAGAATATTTTTACAAAATTTAATTACAAAGTAATGATAAATAATTAGATTATTACCATTAGAATTGGGAGGGAACCCTATTTCAAAGGTATTTTCATTGATATATAATAAAAGAGTTGTATCGGATAATTGTCTTAGATCATTGTTAAATATTGAATTAAGATTTTAGGGGTGATTTTTAATGACTGAAGAAAAGTATGAAAAGGCAAGTTTTGCTGCAGGCTGTTTCTGGGGTGTTGAAGCTACTTTTAGAGATCTTAAAGGTGTAATATCTACTTCGGTTGGGTATATGGGTGGATCAACAGAAGATCCAACATATGGAGATGTTTGTTCAGGTTCAACTGGACATGCTGAAACAGTACAGATCATATACGACCCAACCAAGATATCATACGAGAAATTACTTGAAACTTTCTGGAATAAACACGACCCAACAACTAAAAACAGACAGGGACCTGATGTTGGAAGTCAGTATCGTTCAATTATTTTTTACCATACTGAAGAACAAAAAAACCTTGCAATTGAATCCAAGAAAAAACTTGAAGAATCGGGTAAATACAACCAACCAATTGTAACAGAGATTATTCCTACCCCAAAATTCCACCCTGCAGAAGATTATCATCAGCAATATCTTGAAAAGCGTGGAAGAAAGTTCTGTGGAATATAATATTTAATATTCCCCTATTTTTAAATTAAAAATAAAATGGGATCAATTATGTTCTATAAATATTGAAATCTGATTATTCAATATTTAATAGATTTTTTAAATTTTCAAAATTATTTGCAGTTACAAACCTTGGTGGTATACTACGCTGGATAGATCCGGAAATTCCAAGCAGATCCACCATTTCAGGAGATACTGCATGATAGTTTCTACCAATTTTGTTGAGCTTTCTTTTACTCAATAAAACAGCTTTATCCAGAAGTTTGCTGGTTTTAACATAACCCTTTATAATTACAAGTTTTTCAAAACCTTCAGATTTAATATGTGAGTTGTTTTTGTAAAGTTTTATACTTTGCATTTGTTCATTAGGGTTGAGTTTACTGAAGTCAATAACTTCCTCCACCTCAAAGTATCCTATTATATACAAAGCCTCTTCATAATCACTATTTTCAAATGGTGTTAAACCTGCATAAAAAACCAAATAATCAGTTTTTTCAAGTTTCAAAAGATAATTTCTTTTACTTGTCTGATCCCCATATGTATATGTTTCAAATTCTGGGTCAAAGTGTAATTTTCTCTTTTTAATCTTATCTGGAAGGTATTTCGAGAATGGTAACCCATTATTTCCTAGTGTTGTCTCAAATGTCCTTTTTTCAATTGTTTTACTATTTTTCTCTGATAATGGTATATATTCAAAACTTCCATTGGAAAAAATCGGTGCAAGTGCTCCATCTGTTCCTTTGTCAATTCCAACCCTTAAGAGCATAGCTTTCATTATTCACCCGAGTTTTTTAGTAATTCATATCATATTTGAGTTACAGAAATAATTATAGTAATGTTTATGATTTTATCATAAAATATAGTGTTTAGTTAATCATCTCTAGTAAAAATAATCATAGATTTACGAATATTAACTTGAATTTCAAAAAAATTTTAGAGGGTGTTAATTTTGTTGGAAGTTGATAAGATTAAAAAATTTTTTAAAGGTGATAGACTTGCAGAATATCTTGGAATAGAACTTGTTGATGTTTTAGATGGGGGAGCTATTGCAAGGCTAGATATTAGAGATGAACATTTAAATGGTATAGGCACTGTTCATGGTGGGGCAATATTTACACTTGCAGATTTCACATTTGCTGTTGCAGCCAACTCTCATGGAAGAGTCACAGTAGCAATCAATGTTAGTATCTCATTTATGAAAGCAGCTACCACTGGAACATTGACAGCAACTGCAAAGGAAATATCATTAAATCCAAAATTAGCAAGTTACACAGTGAATGTATGTGATGATGAAGGAGATATTGTGGCCATATTCCAGGGAATGGCCTACAGGAAAAGGGATAAAATCGTTGTGGATTGAACTATTTTTTCTTTCTATTTTTAACAGGATTTATGGATATCTATTAAATTATAAACCTCAATATTCTGTGTTGAATTTAGAAAAATATTAATTCATTTAGATCCATAATATAAATTAGAAATCTTTTCAGATAATATTTTTTATGTATATTATTATCAAGGAGGAATAGTATTGGGCACCGATGACATAATTAAATTATTGAATGAGGATTTTGTCAGGGAACTTGAAGCATCCATGATCTATGTATACAATTCATTTATTATTGAAGAATGCGAGTCCAGTCGTGTTACTGAAGCAATATCAGTTGATGAGATGAGACATATGTGGTGGTTGGCAGATCTCATAACTAAAAGGGATGGAAAACCTACAATGGAACACAAAGAACTTGATTTTGGTGGTGAAGACTTAAAAAGTATACTTAAATATCAAATACAACTAGAAACCAATGCAGTAGATAGATACAATCACCATATAGACATTATAGATGATGAAGAAGTTGTGGGTGTTCTGAAACATATATTAGATGAAGAAAAAAGGCACAGAAAAGAATATAAAATAAGATTGGATGAACTAGAATAATTTAAATACTTAAATTTATTCCAAAAAATTGTATTCCACATTTTTTTTATAATTTTAAATAACTTTCTATTTTTTTATTCAATAATTATCATATTCAAACTATTTTTTAGATAAAAAAAATTATTATGGATGGGAATGTATTGATGTAGTTGGAATTTTGTTCTTGATATTATTGATTATCCTTTTTCGTACCCTATCTGGAAGGGATCTAAATGGTCTGGGCTTCATTGTTCCAAAGTAGGGGTCTTCAAATAGAAGTCCTTCAAATTGAACTGCATGGTTGTATCTTGGTATATAATGCCAGTGCACATGAGGGTCAGGTGGTTCTTCAAGGTACGAAGCATTCATAAGAGAACCCCAGTTTGACATTGTTACGTCAAAACACTGTTTAACAGCATATTCTAATTTAAATACAAGTTCACCAAATTCGAGCCATTCATCACATTTAAGTCCTGAAAGATCTTCTTCATGTCTGTTTAAAGCAACTACACATGTGCCAATATTACTCTGTTGTGGAGCAAGAAAAACAATCCAGTATTTGGTTTTGAAAATATAATCTCCGAAGTTATATTTCTCAAGCTTTTTACAGTACTCACATTCCAACAATAAACCCCCATAATTATTCAGATAAATCATTTGAGATATAATTTCCTTTACCTTATTTTATATATATCTAGCAGTCATCTGTATTAAATATTAGATCAACCAACACATCTATATCACATCAAAAGAAGAGGGGAGAAAATGTCATTTAAACAGGAAGAATTGGAAGAATTGGAAGAACAGCTTGTACTTCTTTACAGATTTGTATCACAAAACAACACACTTAAAAAATTTTATTACGAAGGTGTTGACATCAAACCTTCATTTAAGGATGAAACAGGAATATTGACCGGGCTAGTTAATAATGAAGAATCAGAGGAAATATTAAAGTCGTGTATAATGGAAATTGAAGATGCAAAGCAAGAAAAGTTAAATGAGTTTCATGAAGTACTTGATTCCTATGATATGGAAGTACTCTTCAAGAAGTATGGAATGAGCGGTGTTGAAGATGTTGATAAACTTGATATCAAGAAGTTAGTTGGTTCTCTATAAATTATTTCAATAAATAATATTACAAATATAATATAAAAGTTCATTATCTTTCAAAGAAAATGGAGTGATTAAAATTGAAATTTCAGCGAGGTAGTTTATTCAAACCTGAACATAACCACTATAAATTTGCTGGAACTTTATTGATTGTAGCATGTATTCAATATCTTATTGCAGTTAACATTTCTGAATCCATGTTTCCAGGTAACTACAGCATTGCATTAAACAGTTTGAGCGATCTCGGAGGTACAATACCACTTGTGGATCCATCTGCACTAATTTTTAACATCAGTAATATTATATTGGGAATTTTAATAGTTGCAGCAGTGTATTTAATACTTAAAAGTGGAGGATGCCGTTTGTTCTCATCTTGTCTACTTATTTTTGGCATAAGTATTGGTTTGCTTGGTATATTCACAGAATACACACCAGCGATCCATGTAACATTAGAAGCATTAGCATTTATCTTTGGAAGTTTAGCTCTCCTGTTCAGTTACAGACTTGGAATAAATATACAGATGACCGTTATATCAATTGTACTGGGATTAATAGCCCTTATAACCTTTATTTCACCTTTAATTTTTGGTATGGGCGATAATAATCCATTTGGGCTGTATTTTGGTATGGGCGGATCAGAAAGGTTAATCATATATCCAATAATTTTATATCTAACTGCACTGGGCGGATATCTTTCAAGCCGTGGAAAAGATTGGGTGAAACTCAGATTCACCGAGGGATACTGGTAAAATTATTTAGAATATAAGAAAATTTGAATAAAAATTTCCCTACTTTTTTTATTTTTTATAAAAACTTTATATAGTCTTTTTTTGTTGATAATTTAATTTTCCACCACATTGACACGCATCAAAATCTTCTAATGACTCTCCATCTTCTAACCTGTAGTATCCTCCACAATTTTCATATTCTAAATAAGTATGCATTCCAGATTTATAAAACAATGCAACCGATCTATAAAAGAAAATACTCATATAAGAAACATAAAATGGGTATAATACACTTTCTACTAATTTTAGGTGTAATATATTAAAAATAACTAATATTATACCTCCAACAAACATTAAAACCAAATAAATAATTCCAACAGCAATATACCATACAACAAGATTGCCCCATCCTAAATTTGAGATAATTTTGAGTATAGTATCAAATTTAAATGCTTCATCTAATTTAGAATTATTATTGGCCATATTTGCCAAGGCCATTGAGACTAAGGGTAAGATTATAATGATATATAATAAAGAGACGAGTACTATAACTCCAAAAAATACAATTAAATTCATGTTATTCAAAATAGAAGTGCCTTTGATACCAAATCCAAGACCCATTGATAACGTTGTTGCAAATATAATTAAAATTACAGGTATTAAGTAAACAAATGCTACTAAGAATAATTTAAGCCCATCTATGAATATCGAAAACCATTGATTAAATTCAGGGAGTTCATTATAACCCTCTAAAGTTGATCTCATTATTTTTATTTCATATCCATATGAAATCAATGCAAAGATAAATCCAAAAATACCTAAAACAACAATCAATACAATATTATTTAAAGAGAACAAAGTATATAAATTAGCGATTACCAGTATAATTCCAAATATCAATAGATTTTTTAAATTAGACAAAGGATACCTTAAAGAATCTTCTAATATAGATCCTATTTTCATTTTATTTTTTCCTTCTGATCTTTTATTGTAATTCAACTTTTAGTTCTCTGATAAATTTCAAAAAATAATTTAAAAACTTCGAATGCTGTTGCCAAAGCAAATGCTATTATCATAACAATCAATGCAAATATCACACCTAAAGATACGAGATTATGACTGAAACTAAGAGGGAATATAATATAGAAGGTATAGACTACTATTAAGCCTAAGATATTTATAAAAACCTTCAATATATGACGAAACCATGATGGATCGTAAAATAGAAATAGTATATTACCTATAATTGCAGATCCAATTGCTAGGTTAATTACCCAGAGAACTTGACTGAATGTGGCTGATATGAATGAAAGATTCCAATTCATGATATTGTTAGCAATGTAAAGTATGATTAAGTTTGCAATTATTGCAAAGATATATTCAGATTTATTAACTGCTTTTTCTTTCATTAAACCATTTTTAATGTTTTTAACGAAATCGTTAGTATCCTTCTTATTTTTAACTTTATCATTTGAACTGTCACTCAAAATAATCAACCCCCCTACTATTATATTCTTTTTATAAGTATTCTGTTGTTGATAAAGAGGTATTGTAAATAATGCATTTAAAATATACAAAATTATCTCAAATGATCCATTAAAAATACATTTAAAAGTAGTATATAATTTTGATTAATTATTTATTTTTATTTAATATATCTGGTTAAAATAATAGAATATTTTAAAAAAATAGAGCGGGCCCGACGGGAATTGAACCCGCGGCAACTCGGTTAAGAGCCGAGCGCTCTGCCAGACTGAGCTACGGGCCCCGAAAAAACCATTACCATAATAACATTGTATGTTTCCACATTACATCGTGATTTCAACATTTTAATAGTACCGGCTTTTTAATCATATTGAATCTTCTATTTAAATAGTTTTGTTTTTGATCCGATAGTAAATGCAATTGCGTAAAGGTCTTCTTTTTTTCTCATTTATTTTAGAACTTCCTTAATTAGTTAAATTCATTATTGTGATTAATTTATGGATTAATTCTAATCACATTTTGGGGTGTTACAATCATATTGATCTTTTGATCATGGGATTCATTTGGAACATCCTCAATTATCTGGATATCATGTACAGTGCTTACAACAGGTGTATTAAATTTTATAGAACCTATATCAAGTAGATGTGATATTTCAATGTCTCCATATCCACCACCTTTGCCCAACCTACCACCAGATATGTCAACAGCAACCGAACCCTCAACAACCATATCAACAACTGGAAATGATTTTAATTCAGTTCCATATTTGAATGCTCCTTTAATGGTTGATGCTTCTTTTACATGTTCTTCAACATATTTTGGTTTAATTATAATATAACCATTTAATAGTTTAGGTGATGCCATGATCAGAGTTTTACCATCAATAAGACAGTTTTCACGAACTTTTATCTGTGCTGTGTCTGGACTGACGAATATTATAACTGATTTTTTCCATTCACATGTGTTTCTAAGCATATCTGCAGCACGTTTTGATCCATTAAAGTCAGGTATTCTTCCATAAGCATCTGATCTTGAGATGCCCTGTTTTATCATCTCATTCCAAATCATCTTTCTTACAGATTCCTTTGTATCTACAAACATTAGCACCACTAAATTATTAAATATATTAGATGGAATAATGGTTTAATTCACAATCAATTATAATTTGATAAGTATAATCCATTAATACTATTAATTTAATAGAGTTTTAAAAGTATTAAGCATTTTTAAAACAATAGTATATATAACAAACTTTATAAACTTGTAAAACAATTACTTTTATAAATGTATTTTTTTTAAATGTAACTAAATAATTAAGTTAGGCATTTATATAGTATAATAATAGTTTATAATACGTTAATGAGAATAATAAGAAAACAAGTAATAAAAAAATAGTTTTCTTTAAGATTACACACGGTTGTGATATTAAATGGCAGGAATTGTAGGATATGGAGTTTATATACCTTCATACAGGATAAAAGTAGAGGAAATAGCAAAAGTTTGGGGCGACGACCCTAAGGCAATATCAAGAGGACTGGTTGTACAGGAAAAATCTGTTCCAGGTCCTGATGAGGATACAGCAACAATATCTGTTGAAGCTGCCCGAAATTCCCTTAAAAGAGCTATGATAGATCCTCAAAAAATAGGAGCAGTATATGTAGGTTCAGAATCACACCCATATGCAGTCAAACCAACTGCAACCATAGTTGCAGAAGCTGTACAAGCAGCACCAGAAATGACAGCAGCAGATCTAGAATTTGCATGCAAAGCTGGTACAGCAGGTATGCAAATATGTATGGGATTGGTAGATGCAGGACAAGTAGAATATGGTCTTGCAATAGGATCTGATACAGCACAGGGAGCACCAGGAGATGCACTTGAATACACTGCATCCGCAGGTGGAGCAGCATATGTTATCGGTAAAAAGAATACCCTAGCAGACTTTGAGGGAACATACAGTTTTACAACTGATACCCCAGATTTCTACAGAAGGGAAGGAAAACCATACCCTAAACATGGTGGAAGGTTCACAGGAGAACCAGCATACTTCAAGCATGTTCTTTCAGGTGCAAAAGGATTATTTGATAAAATAGGAACTGAACCTTCAGATTATGACCATGTTATTTTCCACCAGCCCAATGGTAAATTTTACATAAGGGCCGCTAAAAAACTTGGATTCAACGAGGAACAGTACAAAACAGGTTTATTAACACCTATAATTGGAAACACATACTCCGGAGCAACACCACTTGGACTTGCTGCAGTACTGGACATTGCCGAACCTGGAGACAGGATCATGGCAGTATCATATGGTTCAGGCGCAGGAAGTGATGCTTTCAGCATAACAGTAAACGATCGTATAGATGAAGTTAGAAATAACGCACCTCATGTAACAGATATGGTAAGTAAAAAGACCTATGTTGACTATGCAGTCTATGCCAAGTATAAAGGAAAAATTAGAATGGCTTGGATGCCCTAATTTAATTTTTTAAAAATTAGGATTAAAGATTTATGATAAATATTAAAATTATTGGTTCAGTGTTTGCTAAACACATTATGAATCGTTTAGATATTATGGAGGAATTTAATTGAGAGATGTTGCAATTATAGGAGTCTCACAGACCAAGTTTGGAGAGCTCTGGGAAGTATCATTTAGGGATATGATAACAGAAGCCGGAATGAAGGCAATTAAAGATGCAAACATCGAGGGAGATGAACTTGATGCTATGTATGTTGGAAACATGTCAGCAGGTCTTTTCGTTGAACAGGAACATATAGCATCGTTAATAGCAGATCATGCAGGTTTAACACCTATTCCCTGTGCAAGGATTGAAGCAGCCTGTGCATCAGGAGGTCTTGCTTTAAGAAACGGTATCATGGCTGTTGCATCAGGATACCATGATATAGTAATCTCAGCAGGTGTTGAAAAGATGACGGATGTTGTTGATCCAACACCAGCTATAGCAACTGCATCAGACCAGGAATGGGAGGCACAACAGGGAGTTACATTTCCATCACTCTATGCAATGATGGCAAAACGTCATATGCATGAATATGGAACAACAAGGGAACAGCTTGCAATGGTATCTGTACTTAATCATAAACATGGAGCTAAAAACCCACTAGCACAGTATCCTATGGAAATAACTGTTGATCAAGTTTTAAATTCAAGTATAGTTGCAGAACCTCTTAGATTACTAGACTGCTCACCAGTTTCAGATGGAGCAGCAGGTGTAATTTTATGTCCTGCAGAAGATGCAAAAAAATACACAGATACACCAATTTATGTTAAAGCATCTGCCCAAGCATCAGGTACATTAGCATTACACGACAGGAAAGATATAACAACCATAGATTCAACTGTACATGCAGCTAGAAAGGCATATGATATGGCAGGTATGACACCTAAAGATATTGGTGGTGTGGAAGTACACGACTGTTTCAGTATAAATGGACTTTTAGCAATAGAAGATCTTGGTTTTGTTGAAAAAGGTCAGGGAGGTCCGGCAATTGAAGATGGACTAACTGAACTCGATGGACAAATACCTGTTAATCCATCTGGAGGTCTAAAAGCAAGAGGACATCCATTAGGTGCTACTGGAATTGCTCAAGCAGCAGAGATGGTATGGCAGTTACGTGGAGATGCAGGAAAGAGACAGATTGAAGGTATTGAAGTGGGTATGACCCATAATATTGGCGGAACTGGTGGAACAGCAGCTGTTCACATACTTTCACGTTAAATATATTTGTAAAATAAATAATAAATAATATTTAGGTCTTTAAACGACCTAAATAAAATTTTTTTTAATCATATAAATCGATTTAATCTAAAATAATGTTATTAAAGTAAAAAAGGTAAATAGAAACGTGGCTAAAATTTTTGATATGTTAAATAACAATTTCAAATCAATATAAATAGTAGAAAGTTTTTTTCATATAAAATTTACATCAGAATTTTTAAGTAAAAATATGTTATTGGTTGAATAAAAAAAATTTTAACACTCTTATGCGGGTATATTAGCATATAATTTTATTGTTCCTGATTTGAAGTTCCCAGTATAATAGAACACACCATGATCTGTGGAGTTATATGTTCCATTTATTGTTTGACCTGCTGAAGCTTGAAGATAATGATAATTTATTGAGATGGGGGTTTCTCCGCTGGTTGGGTCTATTTTATTAGCATTTGTGCCTACATAACATATGGATCCATAAGCATCACCAATCAATTTGTAGTCATATCTTACACTGGTAGCATTATCCGGAATATCTACTATTATTGGATTTAAACTGAATTCTGTATTATTTGAAGATGATATATTTATGGTTTTTAGCAGTACTTCATGAGTTTTAATGTTATTGTCCGTACATCCAGAAATTGCTATTATATTCAATATTAATCCTATAACTATAATTGGCAATATTTTTTTCATAAAAACCATTCCCTCTCAAAAAAAAATTATAATATACAGGGAAAAATTCAATAAATTGAGTTTCCTGTATATCATGATATCTAAACCTGCTTCGTTACACTGCTAAATAATGGTGCAATAGTGTTTAAAAGGTTTAAGAAAGTTCCGGTATCCTTATTGGATATTTTTGTTTTGTTTACAGTAATTGTAGTGTTATTCACTGTTACTTTTTCTTCAAAAACTTGGATATTAACTGTAACAATATTAGATCTTAAGCCGGTATTGTCTATTACCAAATAATTGAATGTATCGTTGCCCACAAAATCCTGAGCAGGTGTATACACGAATTTATTACCGTTAATGGTCAAATTACCATTACTTGGTTCAGACACAGCACTAGCATTTAACTTATCACCATCAGCATCAGTTGCATTTAACACATCTGTTAAATTCTTGTTCATTGTGGTGTTTAAGGACATATTGTTAGCTACAGGAGCATGCATATTTACCCCGGTCATAAAACTGGTTAAATCATCTAAATCCTTATTTGCAGTATTTTCTTTTGCTTTAGCATCCTTTTCATAACTCTTAGATAATTCTGAGAGAGTAACTCCCGTTGCTATGCAGCTAGCAGCCACTAAACTTGTTACCATTCCTATTTTAAACATAACCAACAACGCACCTAAACTACAGACAAGTGCAACACAAAATGATGAAATGACCCAAGCTGCAATTAGAAACCCACCGGTAATAGTTAAAGTTAAACCTGTTATATGGAATCGGCGGGATTGATTACTTTTATCCTGTGCATCTTCGAATTGTTGTTTTATGTTATCTTTTTGTATATCATATGCTGCAGCTACTATATTACTACTATTAATTGCTGAACTTGGTTTTAATTTGTATAATATTTTACTATTTGCTTTGTCTTTTGTTAAGGTAAGCATATGATGATCTTTACCCTCTAAAATAATATTGTTTTCTGTTATGTTGTTGACAGTTACATATCTATAGTATCCATTATCAGTCTTATATTGAACAACATCACTCACATTTAAAGCACCATTATAAGCATTAAAATCAAAAGATGTATTCAGTCGAGATTGAAGTTTATCAGCCATATCCCTAGCGTTAATGAAAGCATCACCATCATCTGTACTTTCGGTACTTTCAACACCATCTAATATAGTTTGTGCATCATTGAGATTCTTTGTTGTAGTCTTTAAATTTTGATTCTTATCTTCAAGGTCTTTAGCTACTTTTTCTACTTCATTTGCTTTTTTAAGAAGTCTTAAGATTCTCCATTTTGGAATATCCTTAAGTTCTTCCATTTTTACATTTAATTTATTCGAATCATCCTTTATTCCTTCAGTTATTTGTTCTATCTTATTTTGATAGTTTGTAATTGATTCTTTTAACTGTTTTTTAGTTAATTCTTTGTTTTCTGTGGGATATTTAACATTATTATTTCCAGTTGCCTGTCCCATAATCGTTGCGCTTGCTGGAGTCAAACTAACAACCAAAAAAACAACAAACATTACTAAAATTTTAATTTTTCTACTTATCATTTAAAAACTCCTTTAGTAATACTTTCATTATTACTTTTTAATGTAAAAATTTAAATATTTAAATGTTACTATATAATTTTTGAAAATTAAAATTTATACTAAAATAGCTAACTAATAGTCAGTTTTTTAATTAATAGTTAGAAAGTTTTCCTAGTTAAGATTTAAATAACTATTCAGTCAACTTATAATTTGGTGAGTTTTCATGCCAAAAGTAGTACCTGAATATAAGAAAATTGCAAAAGAAAAGATTACAAAAGCTGCATACAATGTATTCACCAATAAAGGTTATCATAAAACAACAATGGATGATATTGCTAATGAAGTTGGGGTTAGTAAAGCATCTCTGTACTCATACTTCAAGAGCAAGGAAGAAATTCTCCAAACTGTAACTAAAGAAAATTTAAATTTATCATTCACTGATTTTTTTGATAATAAGGATTCATTAGATTCTTTAGAAGATCTATACAAATATTTAGTTGAATTTGAAGATGTGATCCATCTAACTTTTGAAATGACTTCCTTATCATCGCACAATAATGAAATTTCTATTGTAAACAAGAATATATACAAGAAAAAATTAATAACTTTAACTAATTTTATTAAAAGTAATCAAATTAAAGGAAATATCCAAACTAATATCAATGCATCCACACTAGCCCACCTTTTAAATGCGGTATATATTGATCTATGTATGCAGTTGATTATAGGAATAGACAAAACTAAGATTCGTGAATCTTGGAACAGTTCTATATCTGTAATACTTGAAAAAGATACACATGATAACCAGAGAACATTAAATAAATATTTTTCAAATTTTTAAATCAGCGGTAGGTTATTTTTTTTCCATCTACTGATTCCACCAGAAATATTTTTGAGATCTTTGAAACCAGATTTTTCCATTGTTTTAATCGCATTAGAACTTCTACGACCAGAATGACAATAAACTAGATACTTTTTATTTTTGTCAAGTTTTTCAATTTCTAGTTTGAAGTTTTTAGAATTGTAATTAATATTAAGAGAATTTTCAATATGTGTCTCATTATATTCTTCAGGAGTTCTAACATCAAGAATAACAAAACCGTCTGTGTTGTTATTGGTTATAATTAATTCAAATGCTTCTTTTGGTTCAATATCATTTTTATTGTTTCTTCTAAGTGTAAACATAATAAAACCCCTATATCAATAATTTAATAAAAATAAATAGTAGTAATAATCGTTTAGATCAACTTGTATTCCACCACATACAATTTCATTTGTATTTTATAATTCATTATGAAATTTATATTCACATAACCAAGTAATCTTATTTTTTTTATATGATTAATATATCTAAATCCTAAATTCAGGGAGTATAAAAATTTGTTTATTAAGATTATGAATACGATTTGAGATAATTTAAAAAAAAAGTTAAGTATTTCAAAAAAAGGAAATGTATTTAACAGGAGTTTCCTGTTAATTTACATCATAGGAGGCATACCGCCAGGCATTCCACCCATACCTTCCATTCCACCTTCTGGCATTGGTGTTCTTGTTGATGCTATCATATCATCGATACGTAGTATCATTTCAGCAGCTTCTGCAGCAGACTGTATGGCCTGTTTTTTTACCCTTTTAGGTTCAATAACGCCGGCTTTTCTCATATCTGTTACATCGCCTGTGAAGACATTTAGTCCCATGTATGCAGATTTTTCATGTGCAGCTCTTAAATCTACTAAAGCGTCGATACTGTCGAGTCCTGCATTTTCTGCTAATGTTTTAGGTACAACTTCAAGTGCAGCTGCAAATGCCGCTATTGCTAATTGTTCCCTTCCACTTATGGTGTCTGCGTAGTCTTTTAATTCTTTGGCTATGGCTATTTCTGGAGCGCCTCCACCAGCTACTACTTTACCGTCTTCTACTGTTGCTGCAACTACTCCTATTGCATCGTCAACTGCCCTTTCAACTTCCTCTGCAACGTGTTTGGTACTTCCTCTGAGTATGATTGAAACAGCTTTAGGGTCTACACAGTCTTCAACGAATAATAATATTTCATCGAAGATCTTCTTTTCGTATACCTGTCCTGCTATTCCAAGATCTTCAGGCTGTAGGTCTTCTAGGTTGGTTGCAACCCTTGCACCTGTTGCTTTTTCTAATCTTTCTATGTCAGATTTTCTAACCCTTTTAACTGCAAGTATTCCTTCTCTTGCGAGATAATGTTGTGCGAGGTCATCTATACCTTTCTGACAGAACAATACGTTTGCTCCGCTTGCAATAACTTTATCAACCATGTCCCTGATCATGTTTTCTTCTTGTTCGATGAAAGCAGCCATCTGGGATGGGTCTGTGAGTTTTATTTTAGCATCGGTTTCTAGACTTTTAACTTCTATTGGGTATTTTAAAAGTGCAATTTTAGCATTTTCTACCTTTTTAGGCATTGATGGGTCAAGCCTGCCTTTGTCTACTACAACACCGTTTACTATCTGTGATTCTTCAACTGTTGCACCCTGGATCCTGTTGATGTTTATATGGTCTTTATCAACATATCCATCTTCTTCAACCATTTGAACAGCTTTCACAATTAGCTCTGCTAATGGTTTTCTTGCTTTTTCTGTTCCTTTTCCAGTCATTGCTGTCATTGCAATGCTCAGAAGTGTATCACGGTCAGAAGCATCAATTGCAATTCTGTCAAGTATTTCTTGTGCCTTTATTGCTGCTTTCCTGTAACCCATGGATATAACTGTAGGATGGATTTCCATTTCAAGGAGATCTTCAGCTTTTTTCAGGAGTTCACCAGCAATTATAACTGCTGTTGTTGTTCCATCTCCAACTTCGTCTTCTTGGGTTTTTGCAACTTCAACTAACATTTTAGCTGCAGGATGTTCAATGTCCATTTCTTTAAGAATTGTTACTCCATCATTGGTTACAACAATATCTCCGAGACCATCAACAAGCATTTTGTCCATTCCTTTAGGACCTAATGTTGTTCTAATGGTTTCTGCAAGTGCTTTACCTGCCATTATGTTCATTCTTTGAGCGTCTCTTCCCAGAAGTCTTTCTGTTCCTTCTGGTAATATTATAATTTGTTGGCCTTGGCCACCTAACTGTGCCACAATATCATCTCCTTTAATTTCATTTTGTTATCTTGTTATGTATTTTATCAGTGGGTTAGAGGTTCTATAAATAGTTTGTGATCAATCATTCTTTAAAACAAGTTATTAAACCTGTCAGACATTAAATAACTATTAATTTCTCTTGTATTACTCTATAAAATACTATCAAACATTTTTAATATTCTGTTTTAATCATAATGTTAAATTATGAAATTGAATTTGAATTAATTGAAATTAGAGCTATGAATTTTTACCATTAAATGATTCAATTGCACTGTCAACAACGTTAATAATTGCATTTTTTAGTCTTTCATTGTTTCCATCTGTTACAATTGGAATATTGTCACAATAAATAACTTCAAGACCTGCTTCAAGTGCATCTTTAGTAGCCACATCAACAGCAGCTGCTTTTAATTCTGTAAGCATAACATCTGCTTGTCCAATATGTTTTTCAATATCTTTCTGTAGGAGTGGCCTGTTAGAAAGGTATGGGGTGGTTCCAACAACATTACATCCATAGAAATCTTGGAGATGTTCAATTAATACATCTTTAATTGAATCAGGTGCTGTTGTAGCAAAAAGAACATTCTTATCCTTTATATCACCTAGTGGTTTTGGTCTGAAAACTGTTGATATTACAGTTGCATCGGGGTTTATTTCATTAATAAAGTTTTCAATCTGTTGAACCTTTTCATTGCTAGCCATTGGTTCTTCACACATGGTTAAAATAACTAGATCTGCCAACCCTATTCTAAATGGTCCAAAAAATTTTTCAATGTTTATTGTTGGCTGGTTAACACCCACAAGTACAATATGTTTATCTGTTTTTATTGGTGGTATGGCTGCTCCACTTCCTTCCATTATTACAAAGTCTGAATCTACAGTGTTGGCGAGTTCTGCTCCTTTCTTCATGTTGGTTATGAAAACATCTCCAACCATACCTCCACCACATCTTCTGCAGCCAATGGTAAGAATACGGCTCATCAATGCATCTTCCCAGTGGTCTGAGGCAGCATGTACACCTTTATTGGACTGTTCCATAAGATATTCGGGTGTTATTTCAATTTTATCCCCATGTACAATTTCAGGTTCTTCAGGACCTCCACGGCCCATTGCAACTACACAAGGATTGTAATTATTTTTATGAATTAATCTTGCAGCATATGCTGATACCGCGGTTTTTCCGATTCTTTTACCGGTTCCAAGAATTTTAAGGGAAGGTTTTTTTAATACTTCATGTTCTGTGATTGGATAAAATTTAAAGTCTGGTCCTTCATAGGGTATTCCAAGTGAAAGTACAACTGTTGCAATTTTAAATCTTTTAGAATAGTCCACAATTGGTTCGTCCGATAGATCCATCACAACATCAACATTGTATTCCTTTATAATGTCGGCTATTTTTGTATATGGTATTTTATGATGATCTTCACCAAAGTAAACAGGTCTTCCAAGTTGTTTAGTAATTCCTTCCTCGGATGAGTCTCTTAACTTTTCTGTACCTCCAATAAATACTACAGCTACCACTTCTTCGTGTTCAAGACTATCAAGCATATCAAGGGCAGATTTTGTTACTGGAAAGTAGTGTTCGCCATCAACTAGGCATAGCATTCTTCTCAGGGTTTTCATTTTCAATACACTCCGTTGAATGAATATTAATATTAAATCTAAAAAAATTTGTTTTTATAATAAATATATATTTTATTATATTTTTTAAAAATACATCATAATTAGCAGTAAAATTATTTTTAAATTATACTAAAATTACATTATGCTATGTTTTGATAATAAAGTATGATCAAATATAATAATAAATTGTAACTTATGTACAGTTTTTTTAGTTAAAAAACTGTTTTACATGGTTATTTTTTGGTTCTGGTATCTTAATGCTCCATCATCTTGAAATTTAATTAGTTCCTTTTTGGATCGTTTTACCAGTTCAAAAAGCCCGTTGGAAATATTTGTTGATGTTCCACCATTATTGTTCGCAATTACCTCGGAAATAGCGGTCGAAAGTACAAAAATAGCATATTTATGTTCGGCTTTTGTCCTGTGTATATGGTGAGGGCTTATATTGAGACAGATATATTCTTTACACTCGTCTTTCACTGTGTATTCGTCTTCCAAATTCTTTAAAACGTATACCAGGAACTGATGTATTTGTATGAGCTCATCCTTGTACATTTTTACAGACACCTTCTTTTTAAGGATATTCAATGTTCTGAGGGCATGTTTTATGTATACTTTACTGAGTACCTTAAAAAAAGACATAAGGACTTAATGATGTAATTAACAAGTAAGTTACATGCCTACATATTGTACATAAAAATTGTGTATCATTACTGATAAAGGTTTTGAATATCAGTATCATTCAAATCATAAAAGTGGTTACTTATGAACCCCGCAGATTTGAAATTCATACTAAATATTTATGGATTATAAAATCAATTACTGGTAAAATATTTAACTTTAAAGGAACCAAATAGATTTGATAGGATGAAAATAATAAAATTAGAAGATCAGAAAAACCAGGAACTATTCGAGCGCTCTAAGCTTGATGCAGAAGGAGCTATGGATACTGTAAAAAGTATTTTAGCTGCAGTAAAGATAAATGGAGATATTGCACTCAAACAGTACACTGAAAAATTTGATATGGCATTGTTAGATGTAATAAGGGTTGAAGATGATGCAATTGAAAAGAGTCTTTTAAATTTGGATGAAAAGTTAATAAATGCTCTTAAAAAAGCTGCTGATAATATATCCAAATTTCATAGGGCCCAGATACCTGATGAATGGTTTATTGAAGTTGATGAAGGTGTAACTGCTGGCCAGGTTATACGTCCCCTTGATAGTGTTGGCTGTTACATACCTGGTGGCAGGGCAGTTTATCCTTCCACCATACTAATGACAGTTATCCCTGCAAAAATTGCAGGTGTAAAACGCATAATATGTTGCACACCACCACAACCAGATGGAAGTGTTATGGATGTTGTTCTAGCAGCTGCTAAGGTTGCAGGTGCAACTGAAATTTATAAAGTAGGAGGTGCCCAGGCTATAGCTGCTATGGCCTATGGTACAGAGAGTATTCCAAAGGTGGATAAGATAGTTGGGCCAGGAAACATTTTTGTTACAGCTGCAAAACAGTTGGTTTATGGAACAGTTGATATAGATTTTCCTGCCGGACCATCAGAAGTATTAATATTAGCTGATGAAACAGCAAATCCTGATTACATTGCAATGGATATGATGGCACAGGCAGAACATGACCCCAATGCTTCGTGTGTGCTTATATCAACATCTGAAACTATTGCAATGGAAGTTGACAAGAAAATAAAAGAACAAATAAATGGTATGCAGCGTAAAGAGATAATATCCGAGTCTCTTGGAAGATTTGGATTAATAGCAATTGCTGAATCAATGGATGATGCAATTGAATTTTCAAATAAATATGCTCCAGAACACCTAATCATAATGACAGTTGAACCTGAAGAAGTTTTAAAGAAAATCAACAATGCAGGTTCTATATTTTTAGGAAAATTAACCCCTGTAGCTGCAGGTGATTATGGCTCAGGAACCAATCATGTTCTTCCAACATCAGAATGTGCAAGAATGTACTCCGGTCTTTCAGCTGAATCATTCCTTAAAAAACCTACAGTACAAAGATTAAATGAAAAGGGTGTTTTAAACCTATATAATATGGTAACAACCTTAGCAGAATATGAAGGTCTGTATGCTCATGCTGAGTCATTTAAAAAACGTGTAAAGGATGTTGAGAATAAAAAATAGAGTAAAAATATATTTACTTGAAATGATACTGTATTAATTAGTATTAAATAAAATTCAAATTTTTCATTAAAATCAATTTAGTGATAAAAAAATAATATTAAATAGGATAAATTGAATAATCATGGGAGAATTGTTAAATGAAGAGAAGTCTTTCAGTTTGGATTGTTTTATCAATTTTGTTTATTGTTGGAATATCAGGATGTACATTTAAACAACCCACAAACGATACAGTTATTATACAAAATTGAAGCTTTTAGTCCATCAACCTTGATTGTTCCTGTTAATACTACAGTTACATGGATTAACAAAGATCCTGTTACACAAAATCTTGTAAGTGATACTGGGCTATTTGAAAGTGGCAATTTATCTAATGGACAGAGCTTCAATTATACATTTAATCAAACTGGAAGTTATCATTACCATTCTAATATACATCCAAACATAAAAGGATCTATTAATTGTAAAAACATCTCCATTAACTAGTATTTAAGTTACAGTTCAAATTCAAGTGTTTAAATTTAATTAAATATAATATTAATAGGAATTATACTATCTCTTGGAATTTGAAGTATAAGTTAGTGATATACGTTCAATTTCAGAATAGGTTAAAATTTATTAAATGATATTTTTTAATTCAAATATGAAAAATTAAACTTTCCAAAGTATAATATATCCATGTATCAAAAATAATGATATTAATTAAGTATATATTGAATTTTAATTTATAGTAAATAAGCAATTCAAATTACAAGATTTTAGAAGCTTATTTTAGGCTTTTTTATAATTTTTAGAGGTGAATAACATTGACAGATTCATTAGAAAACTTTAGAAGAACCCATTACTCGAAAGAAGTTAAACCAGAAATGAAAGATCAAGAAGTAGTTCTTATGGGATGGATTCATGAAATGAGAGACCTTGGAGGAATTATCTTTGTACTTTTAAGAGACAGAGATGGAGTAACCCAGGTAACAGCCCCTTCAAAAAAGATATCACCAGAATTATTTGAAGAATTAAAGAAACTTAAAAAGGAATCTGTAATAGCTGTCAAAGGACGTGTACAGGAATCAGGCAAAGCACCAGGCGGTGTTGAAATCATACCAGCAGAACTTAAACTTTTAAGCGAGTCAAAACTGCCATTACCATTGGACACAACAGGAAATGTACACGCTGAGATAGATACAAGATTAGATTCAAGGTTCATAGATCTGAGAAAACATAATGTTAGTGCAATATTCAAGATCAAAAGTAGAATGCTTCATTCTGTAAGGAACTTCCTTGAAAGTGAAGATTATACCGAGGTAAACACACCTAAACTTGTTGCATCTGCAACAGAAGGTGGTACCGAACTCTTTCCAATTACCTATTTTGAAAGAGAAGCATTTTTAGGGCAGAGCCCACAACTCTACAAGCAGATGATGATGGCTTCAGGTTTTGACAAGGTATATGAAATTGCACCTATATTCAGGGCAGAAGAACACGATACACTACGCCATTTAAACGAGGTAATATCCATTGATGTTGAAACAGCATTCACAGATCATTTGGATGCAATGGATATTCTAGAGAAAATGGTTGTAAATGCAATTACAGAAGTTAAAAATAACTGTCAGGATGCGCTTGAAACATTAGAATTTAACCTCCAAATACCTGAAACACCATTTCCAAGAATAGAATACGATGAAATGGTTGAAATGGTTAACACTGCAGGAGTACCAATGAAACATGGTGAAGACATGTCAAGGGCTGCAGAAAAGGCAATGGGAGATATCATGGATGGATATTATTTCATAACAGAATGGCCAACAGCAATAAAACCATTCTATGTAATGCCTAATCCTGAAAATCCAGTGAAAAGCTGTGCATTTGATTTGATGTACAAAGACCTTGAAATATCCTCAGGAGCAATGAGGGTTCACAACCATGATATGCTATTGAATAAACTTAAGGAAAAGGGATTAAATCCAGATTCCTTCAGCAGATATCTTGCAGCATTTGAATATGGAATGCCACCACATGCAGGTTGGGGAGTGGGAGCTGAAAGGTTCACCATGACAATGACCGGTCTTAAAAACATAAGAGAAACTGTTCTCTTCCCTAGAGATAGAAGAAGGTTGACACCATAATTCAATAAAGTTGATTGAAAAGGGATTAAAGTTATTTCCCTTTTTAATTGTTAAATATGGAGTTTTAATATAGAATTATATGGGAATAAATATAGAATTTATTTTTTTATATTTTATTGAAAGTAGGAAAACTGATTTTTATGAACAAAAATATGGAGTTACATGATCTTGCAGTGATTGGAGCAGGACCCGCTGGAATGATGGCAGCTATCACAGCCACATCCAATGGATTAAATACCATTCTTATAGAGAGAAACTCATCACCTGGAAAAAAATTACTTTTAACAGGTAATGGAAGGTGCAACCTAACCAACACTGCATCTTTAAAGGAATTTATAGAAAAATTCGGTAGAAGAGGCTCATTTTTAAGAACTGCATTTTCTAAATTCTCAAACAAAGACCTAATGGAATTTTTTGAATCTCGAGGTTTGGAATTCAAAATAGAAGAAGGCGGTAGAGTTTTCCCAGTTACAGACGATTCAAAATCTGTTTTAAAAATATTAGAAACTTCAATGAAAAAACTAGGTGTTAAAACAGTTTACAATACCCGTCTAACTCAAATACAAAACATTGAAAAGAAGAATATTTTCATTATTAAACTGGACTATAACACAGTTATAAAGGCTAAAAAGGTTATCCTTGCTACAGGAGGAGCATCTTATTCAGATACAGGATCGAGTGGTGATGGTTTAAGGATTGCAGAAGGATCGCAACATGGTGTAACACCGTTAAATCCAGGTATTGTTCCATTAAAAACTAAAGAATCTTGGGTAAAAAGTCTTCAAGGAATTAGACTCGACGAAGTTAAAATAACTATTAAACATCCCAAGATGGTTTTAGAGGGCGATAGTCTTCTTTTCACACATTTTGGTGTATCAGGTCCTTTAATACTTGACAATAGTTCTAAAATTGTACCTTTACTTGAAGAAGGTAGTGTGGATATGATTCTTGATTTAAAACCATCTAGTACAACAGAAGAACTTCAAGAGATGATGGTGGGTGCATTTGAATCTCATGGAAAGGTTGATCTGAAAAATTATATGAAGTTGCTAGTAACTAATCGGATGATACCAATTATTTTGAGGCTTACTGATGTAGATGGCAAGAAGAAAATGAATCAGGTTAGTAAAAAGGAAAGGAATTCTATTATTAATTTAATCAAATCATTCCCAATTACTATTACAGGACACTTGCCTCTTGATAAGGCTATTGTTACTTGTGGTGGTATTTCACGTAATTATATCAATCCCAACACAATGGAATCAAAAGTTGTAAGTGGATTATACTTTGCAGGAGAGATTATTCAGGGATGTGCACCAAGTGGGGGATATAACCTTCAACAAGCATTTTCAACAGGACATCTTGCAGGTTTACTTTCGAAATTGGATTAGTTACAGTCAGGAATTTGGATATAACTCATTAAATAATGAGAATATCCAGAATCACCAACCATTGCTATTAAATCCACTTTTAAGATTTATGGTAAATTTATAATTTTTATTTCTATATAAAACAATTTTAGAATCATAATAATTCATACTGAACATTCTATTTGCAAATAAAATTTTGATGAACAGATTAGAAAAAAAATAGAAGTTGGTAGTTATATTACTGCTATTGCCCAGTAAACAAATAACCACCATATTAAAACCAATATTGTAGTGCTAATAATTGGTATTTTCCCAGATTTCATTTTAGATATTTTAGAACCCACATACCAGCTTAAAATTATAGCAATTAGAAGTACTATGCTGTTAACAAGCCCTACAATATTTAATGGATCTTTGGACATGACATAAATCCATACAATAGTCGTGATTGTTATTCCAAGCCACATCATCGGCCTGAACCATTTAACTGCTGTACCAAATTTAACAATTGTTTCAGCTAGTTCCTCTGACTTTCTAGCCATAAATGTCATTACAAATAGTACCATTATTGTTCCGAGAGCTAAGATAATACCTAAAAACTCGAAGAATAGTATTGTAACGGGTTTACCGAATATTTGTTCTTTAAGTAATGGTATGCTTATTATTGATTTGAGTGATTCATCTGCTGGAAATGCTTCTATTGCCCCTGTAGCTAAACTATATTTTCCTGTATTGTTGTGATTGAATACTTTTATGTAGTATGTTCCTGCGCTGACATTTTGATCGAATGTTGGGCCTTGTAGATAATAATCACCACCAAACTCCTCGAACATAGGAGTCCAACTAGACTGGTTTCCTCCTAAGAGAGCTAAGGTTTTACCAGATGAATCAGTAATCTGGGCAGACATAAAGTCACTACTAATTCCTGGGCTTTGTGGAACAAGAATATTCGCAAATAGTTCGAAGGGTTTATCAGAGGATATCATGTAATAATCTGGTTGACCATTCAATTTACCGTACCAAGCCTGTGAAATTTCTGGATTTTTCACCACAATGGGGTTAGTCATTGAACTGTTTACTCCAACTTCCAAACGAGGTTGATGTGCACTTACCGCACATATAGAAAAAAATAAAACAAACAAAAGAATTACAGATTTTAATCCAATATTCTTGGGTTTTTTAGTGATCATACTTAATAATATAAATTTATATTTACATAAATTTTATTACAAAATTCTAGAATTATATAAAAAAAGTAATATATAGAAATTTAAAAGTTGGTGTCTTACTAGTTTTGTTATTAATTTTTTAGTTATACAAATTGATGTTGCAACGTTTTTTAGTCCATTTCCATGAATTTTAAGTATGATATGAAATTGGGATCTATTGTCTGTGTTTGATCTTCACATATTCTTCCAATGCCCTTGAAACAAAGTAACAAACAACAACTACAACCACAACTATTGTGAAATATAATATGGAATTCATTGGTTGTAATGTAGGAATGTGAATACTTCCTAAGGTTATCATAGGTACAAATATTAGGTAAACTGTTACGAATGCACCGGTAATTGCTTTTCTTATCTCACCCGAGTTATATGGAGATGTTCCTGACATGTAGTTTACAATAAGGAGTATTCCAAAGAAGGTTACAATTCCAATACCTATGAAAATCCATTCTAATGATATTCCAAGTACCATTGTTATTAAGGGCAGTATTATAAGATCGATGATTCCAATTGCAGCTATCATTTTTAGGGAATTTATCCACATTCTGGGTCTGGCATTTGAAACTTGTCTGGAAAGATTTTTATTTTCTCTATCTGTCTTTTTTTTATCTTTATCCAGCCAATCAACTTTTTTTTGAAGTTCTTCGTTTTCCTTTTCAAGTTTGATAATTTTGGCCCAGTCAAGATCTCTGATATCTGTGATTAGCTCTTCTTTCTCCCTTTGAAGTTTTTCAAGCTCAGTTTGTAGTTCCTTTTTATCAGAATCATCCATATTTAACACCCCTTAAAATTTTAGTGATAATAATTCTATTAGTATTAATTCTTATTTAATTGTTAATTAATATTATGGGTTTTTTTACTTATTTAAATTTTATTTTTTATTTATTTTTCATTCCAACCAAGAATCAATACCCTCATATTTTTGTCAAGGGTTTTAAGTGTGATAATCCAAGTTTTAATATGGTCGAGGTTTAGGTTAAAAATATGATAAAAGTACTATACGATATCAAAGTTTATAGGCAAGTTCTAAGAGATATAATAAAGATAGATGATGTAGTGGTTGAGCTTGGATGCCATGTAGGTAATTCAACAAGGATCATTGGTGATCTTTCCATAGATGGACAAATAATAGCCCTTGATAATAGCCCGGAATCTGTTAATGAAATGAAATCAGTAACAGAAGAATATCCCAGTGTTCAATTTATTAAGGCCGATGTAAGGCTTCATGAAACACTGGAAGAGGTGGCAAAAAAAATTGAAAAAATTGGTAAATGCGATGTATTATCCGTTGATCTAGGTGGAGGTTACCATCCAGATACAACATTCAAGGTATTTTTCATTTGGTCATCAACTTTAAAACCTCGTGATACTATAATAAGAAATAGAGGACTTTTAGATTTTATACATTCAGCTTCAACAGACGAGTTGATAAAATCCGAATTTGGATGGCTTGAATCGTCTGGAAACGATGGAATACCACCAAGGTTGAAGGAGTTCAAACTTTGGTCTTCAAAAATAAGATAGGGAGGGTGTTTTATGATAGGCAAAAGGATCAGGATCGAAAGGATATTAAATAGAAAAACAGGTCGATGTGTCATAGTTCCAATGGACCATGGTGTATCAATTGGACCAGTTCCAGGAATCACAGATATGGCCGCAGCTATAGACGAAGTTGCAAGTGGCGGTGCAAACGCAGTTATTGAACATAAAGGAATGGTAGGGAAAGGTCACAGAGGATACGGTAATGATATTGGATTAATAATACACCTCTCAGCAAGCACATCACTAGGACCAGACCCAGACCAGAAGGTGCTTGTAACCAGCGTTGAAAAGGCATTGAAAATGGGAGCAGATGCTGTATCGGTACATGTGAATATTGGCTCTGAAAAGGAACCAGAAATGTTGGAGCAGCTAGGAACAATATCAGAAACATGTGATGATTGGGGAATGCCACTCATAGCAATGATGTACCCACGGGGTAAAAACATCAAAGATGAACACTCCGGAGAAGTTGTTAAACTGGCTGCAAGGGCAGGAGCAGAGTTAGGTGCAGATATCATCAAGACCAATTACACAGGCCATCCCGACACTTTCAAAGAAGTGGTAGATGGATGTCCAGTACCAGTTGTAATAGCAGGTGGTCCAATGGTAGAAACAGACAGACAACTCCTAGAAATGGTGAAAAACAGTGTTGATGTTGGAGGAGCTGGAGTAGCAATTGGTAGAAACATATTCCAGGCACCATCACCAAGAAAAACAACCAGGGCAATATCAGAAATTGTACACAACAACATGGAAGTTGACGAAGCCCTCAAGATCCTCAACGGAACAAGTTAAAATAAGTTTATTAAATATAATTAAAATTCATAATATCGATTATCTGGATGGTACAACCAATGAAATTTGCATGGATTATGGCAGAAGGAAAAAATTGGGATACAAAAAAGCAGTATATTACAACAGCCCTTGAATCGGGAATTAATCATATTGTTGATTTCACAGACACAGAAAGGATAAAAAAACTTGGAAACCTTACACTTGTCTCGGATTTAGATAGTTCAGACATAATCCTTGTTGGAAGAAATGCAGAAGGTGATGGAACCCTGACAATTCCAATGGATCTGACTGAATCAAAGGATTTAGAAACAATATCCAGTTTAAAAAGAAAGAGTAAAACTGTAGCTGCATACGTTGAGATCTCGAGCAAAAAACATGAAGAATTAGCAGTAAAACTTGGAAAAGTTGCAGATTATTTGATCCTGCTTGGAAAAGATTGGACAGTGATACCACTTGAGAATATTATTGCAGATCTACAAGGGGACAATGTAAAGATAATAGCATCTGTTAAAAACTTTGATGAAGCTAAACTTGCACTTGAAACACTGGAATATGGTACAGATGGTGTACTGTTAAACCCAAATGAGATATCTCAGATAAAGAAAGTTGCAGAATTCCTTGAAAAGATAGATTCTGAAAACTACTCACTGGTACCTGCAACTATTACACGTGTTGAACCAGTTGGTTCCGGTGACAGAGTGTGTGTTGACACTTGTTCAATGATGAAAGTTGGAGAGGGTATGCTAATAGGATCCTATTCCAAGGGACTCTTTTTAGTTCATAGTGAATCATTGGAAAGTGAATATGTTGCATCAAGGCCTTTCAGGGTTAACGCAGGCCCAGTTCATGCATATATAATGACTCCAGGTAATAAAACTAGATATCTCTCTGAAATTGAAACAGGAGATGAAATTTTAACTGTTGATAATGAAGGAAATACTAAAACAACGGTTGTAGGCCGTGTTAAAATCGAGAAACGTCCATTAATGCTTGTAGAAGCCGAATATGAAGGATTTATCATTAGAACTCTTCTTCAAAATGCAGAAACAATAAGGCTTGTACAGGAAAATGGAAAACCAAAATCTGTTGCTGAATTGAAAATTGGTGATAAAGTTATGGTTTACCTTGATAAAAGTGCAAGACACTTTGGAATGGCAATTGAAGAAACTATTATAGAAAAATAACAGGAGTTAATCCATATGTCAGGATACCAAGTTGAAATAATCAGCCCTCAAGAAAAGGATGACATGTTCAACAAACTCGTGGCAGATGTGAGATACGAGAGAAAGGCCAATATACATGGTGCTTGTGTAAAACTTTTAACAGACAATCTCGACTTTAAAGAGGAATGGCAAGACAACTTCAAATTTATGAACGAAGATATTAGACCTCATGCAAAGGTATTCTCCGTTGAAGATGGTAATGATCTAAGAGTAATGTACGAACCAATATCAAATACATGTATAATAAAGAACTGTGACTACTATGGCTGGATAAAAAGCATTGCACTTGCAGCAATATCTGATTTTTTCGAGGAATACCATTCTGAACATAGAAGATATTCTGTTCATGGTTCTGCAGTTGACTATAATGGACATGCAATTGCAATTATAGGACCTCCTGGAACTGGTAAAACAACACTTACATATGGACTCTTACAAAACCATGACTTCAACTATATTTCAGATGATTGGTTTTTTACAAGACTATTTAAAAATGGAAATGTTATTTATTCCTCAGAAAAGAATTCATACATACGTGATGATATAGTTAACGTCTGGAAATCTTTTTCTACAGAACTTAATAAAGTTAAACTTGATATACGAGGCAGAGGTATTGCCGATGTAAACACATTATTTGAGGGACGTTCAAGGGAGAGTTCAACTTTAAAAACAGTGGTACTTCTTGAAAGAGATAGAAATCATCCTCCCTTTTTAAAGCTTAATATTGATGAAGCCCTGGATTTTATGGTTGTTAAAGATTTCTGCAATCCACACCAGATGATTAGAAATGATAGAAAGTTCAAGATCAGGAAAAATTTTTTCAAGGAAGTTTTCAGTAAACATGATGTATATCTATTAAACACAATTGAAACTCCCAATGAAAGTCTTAAAAGAATAAAGGATCTTGCAATAAGGTGATAAAATGAGAGCATTCATGGCAGTTGAAGTAAATACAAAACTTGTGGATACAATAATGGAAGTCCAAAAGGTATTAGCCGAGGCAAATGCACAAATAAAATTTGTTGAACCTGAAAACCTGCATTTCACCTTCAAATTCCTGGGAGATATCACCCCACAAAAGGCAGAATCAATTTTAAACATGGTAGAAAGCCAGGCAGAAAATTATGAGCCATTCAATATAAAAATCAAAGGTATTGGTGCATTTCCAAACCTGGGATATATAAAGGTACTATGGTTGGGTGTTGAAGAGCCAGATACATTTTCCAAAATGCAAGAGGATTTTGATCAAGAATTTGTTAAAATGGGATTTAATAAAGAGAGAAGTTATATTCCTCACCTTACCATTGGTCGTGTTAAGGGAGTACAAAACAAAGAACTTCTTTCAAACATTGTAAAAGAACTTGATGATATAGACATTGGAAGTATGAAAGTTGATAGAATAGTACTTAAAGAAAGCGATCTCACACCAGTTGGACCTATATACACTGATTTAAAGGAGATATTCCTCTAGATATCTGCCTATATTTACACTAATTATATTTAAGAAATATTAATCATAACTCATGAATTATAAATCTAAATTTTTATTTATAACCATTATATTTTAATTCAAAGGTGACACAGTTTGCAGAAATTAAATTATAAAAATATTTTAAGAGAAATAAAACCTTCAAAACAAGAAAATGAGAAGGTAAAAAAACTTTCAAAACGTATGGTAGAAGTGATTAATGAATGTGCAGCAAGTATGGATGTAAAAGCAGATGCAATGCTTGTCGGTTCCGTTGCCAAAGGTACATGGTTAGCTGGTAATGCAGATATAGATATATTAATAAAATTCCCACTTGACACAGATGAAAAATATCTAAAGGAATATGGACTTAAAATTGGTCATGAATCCATCAAAAAAATGGAAGGTAAATCAGAAGAACGTTACGCATCACATCCCTATGTAACAGGTTATATTGAGGGTTATTATGTAGATTTTGTTCCATGTTACAATATTAAGAATTCAGATGAACTTAAATCAGCAGTTGATAGGACTTTGCTACACACAGAATATATAAAATCCAATTTAACACTTAAACAGCAAGATGAAGTTGTTCTCCTTAAAAAATTCATGGAATCTGTTGGAACCTATGGATCAGAATTTAAAGTAGGTGGTTTTGCCGGATACCTCTGTGAAATGCTTATTTTAAATTATGGAAACTTCACAGAAACACTTAAAAATGCAGCTCGAAACTGGAACTGTGGTTTCTCATTTGATCTTGAAGAATATGGAACATCCAACTTATTTAAGGATCCTTTGGTTGCAATTGACCCTGTTGACAAAAATAGAAATGTAGCTGCGGCACTGACACTCCAAAAAATGTCAGAGTTTATAGTAGCATCAGAAAACTTTATTTCAAACCCTTCTGAGGAATACTTTACAAGTAAAGATATCATAACTGATCCATTGAAAATCACGGACCAGTTCAATTTACGAGGAACAAAAACATTTCTAATAATCTTTAAACCGCCAAATATACCTGCAGATGCAATTTATCCACAGATTAAAAAAACTGAAAATAGCATTGTAAGGGTTGCTGAATCTGAAGGATTCTCAGTATTTGGAAGTGAATCATGGACAGATGAAAAAGAAGTTGTACTGATATTACTTGAATTTGAGACATGGGACCTTCCAAGAATAAAAAAACATCTTGGTCCCCATATATGGATCCGGGAACATCAGGAAAGATTTCTAGAAAAGCACGGCTCCAATGCATGGGTAGAAGGAGACAGATGGGTTGTTGTTGTTGAAAGGGATTATGTAAATGCAGAAACACTTCTATCAGATCTTATGACTGGAAAAAAATCAGGGTATTTAAAGTTTGGAAAACATCTTAAAAAGAAGATCATGAACGAACATAAAATTATGGATTTAAAGATATTTTTAGTATCAGATAATATTGAAGGAAATGTTCTAGAATTCTTATATCATTATTTAAATAACGGAGAACTCCTTTTTAGATAAAAATCTAATAAAAAGAGTATTAATTAATTATTATAGATTATATTTGGATTTATTTCCCCTATACTGAATATGGTTAGAAGAATAAATGAAATTTGAGCTGAAGATGACTTAAAACCATATTCTGTATTAGGGTGTGAAGTTATTTTTGGATGATATATTTTTTTCTAACTAAGAATATATATCCTTATTTTGGATATTGGATTAGCAATTATCTATTTTTTTTCTTTCCATATGTTTTTTACCGGTTATACCAATTTTAGATGACATTTTTTATCTCCAAATAGATTTATTTACGAATGTAAAATATTTGAAATTTATATTTTAAGTTAATCTAAAAATTTAGGTGAGCCTAAACTTATCTTAGGTATACCTACATTTTTTTTAACGTATATACTTTGCTATCTATTTAATTATAAACAGAATAAAAATAATTTCTAAGTTTATTACATATCAATCGAATAATTATCCAGAAAAAATTACTATTAATAACTCATTTGATTGATGAACCTCTAAATTTTAATCCTCTTAGTAAAATAAATAATAATTCAATACATATGATCCAAAAAAACAGATTAGAGCACTAATAAACTTTTTTTAACCTAATTTAACAGTAATTCCAAATAGCAACACTTATATATAAATTATGATGAATATTATGTGTCAAAGACCGTTGTTTATTTATTCCGGGGGTTAAAACAGTGGGTTATATTAATAAAAGAAAGTTTTTCACGATTTTATCGCTGTTATTATTGATGCTTGTATTAAGTATGACTTCAATTAGTGCTGCGAGCCTAAATTCATCAAATATATCTGTTAAAATATATTCAACAAGTGTAGCTACTCACACATCCTCATCAAATACCAAATCTGTAGCAGTAACAGCACCAACCATTAGTTTATCTTTAACTCAAATTAATGAAGGTTTATCAAGAGTTAAAACATTCTATAACTCTTATCACAGACTTCCAAATTATATTACCTTTGGAACATCCAAGTTAACTATGGCACAGTTCCAACAGAATATAACTTCAAAAGGACAACTAGTTGGAGGTTTGTCATTGATTCAGATTAATGATGGCATACCAAGAATTCAGACATTCTATAACACTAATCATAGACTTCCAAATTATGTTACATATGGAACTACCAATATACCAATATCAAAATTTAAACTAATAATGGCCATAAATGGATCAATAATAAATTTAAATCGTTTATTAGCCTTTAAACCGATATATATCACGAGTGATAATATTAGAAATGTCAAAATTGACAACGAAAGAGTAACAAATATAATTAATGGGTTAAATGCATTAGGATTAAAAGCATATAATATGGGTTTAGGTCCAAATTATCATATCGAAGTTCTTCAATCAAGCCAAGTACCAAAAAATGCACTTATTATAGATATATATGGTGGTGCAGATGCAGGTGTCCTGTATGAAATGGGCACAGCATGGTATAAATCTATAAAAGGAACAAGATCTGTTTTCACAGTTTTCTGGCCACCAAGTAAAGTTATTACAGGTTTAGACTTTTTAGAAAGGGCACATGATGATAACTACAGTCCACCATCATTCACAGGTCTAACTCATCCTGACCAGTATCTACAACAAAATGGTTACAGATATATGTACTCTGATGTCATTAGCACAATTGTAAATTCTATTTTCTACGAAGCAACACATTAGAAAACTGAATTAATATAAAATCTATAAATTTAGATTTTTTCTTTTTTTTGCGGATAAATCAAGTTAATCAACCCTAATTTCTTTTAAACTATAATAATAGTCCTAAAATATCAAAGCTTACATCAAATTTACAATAACCTTAATTAGATGGATATATTATAGTTTTTATATAATTATCGTTAACAGAATAAGTTTCTTTTAAGAAGAATAATTTTAAATGGAAATAATTTTAAGTAACTACAGAATAATGATAAACACATCTAAATTGTAGGGAGATCTATCATGGATGATATTTACGAAAATTCTCTTGAAGGGAATATAACAAAAAAAGATGCTTTAAAACTGATTGATTCAAATCCATTTGAATTATTCAATATTGCAGACAGGTTAAGACAGGAAATAGTTGGAGATAATGTCACATTTGTATCCAACAAGGCTATAGATATCACAGACCACTGCATGATCAAATGTGAATTCTGTTCATTTAGGGATCATCTTGGATATGAAATGACTGTTGAAGAAATATTGGAAAGTGTTGAAGATTCACAAACAATAGGTGCAACAGAGATATGTCTCTTTGGGGGAATAATGCCCCATATGACAGTTGATTATTATGGAGAGATAATAAAAGCCATAAAAACTAAATACAATATAAAATTGCATGCACTTTCACCTGTTGAGATATACCAAACAGCAAAAAATTCTGAAATGACCACATTTGAAGCTTTAGAAATTCTCAAAAAGGCAGGTATGGACACCATGACAGGTGCATCCGCAGAGATACTTGTTGATTCAGTGAGAAAGCAAATATGTCCAAATAAAGTATCAACAGCAGAATGGGTGAAAATAATTAAAGAAGCCCATAGTCTGGATATCCCTACAACTTCCACAATAATGTACGGTAGTGTTGAAACATGGGAGGATCGAATTGATCATCTAATGATACTTCGAGATATTCAACGTGAAACAAATGGATTCACAGAACTGGTGCCATTAACCTTTCTAGGACTCAACAATAACCTTGGTCAAAAATCGATTGGTGCTAGTGGTATGGACGATCTGAAAATACATGCAATTTCCAGGGTAATATTTGGCTGGGACATGCCCAACATCCAAGTTTCATGGGTAAAACTTGGTATCAGAACTTCCCAGATAGCACTCTGTTGTGGAGCCAACGATCTAGGAGGCACAATGATGGAAGATAAGATTTCAGTTGCAGCAGGTGCATCTCATGGTGAGTATCTACCACGTGATGGAATGATAAAAATAATAGAAGCTATTGGACGCCATCCTGTAGAAAGAAACACTGTTTATGAGTATATTTAATTAAATTATAACATTGCTCCTAAAAACTTGCCAGTTCTGGCATCAACCTTTGAAACAACAATGGGCTGACCATAATTTTTAAGTCCCGAATCATTATCATATAATGTAATCAGGTAATATGGATTCTGTCAATTCTGTATTAAAGTAACACCATATCGTACTTCACCAAAGGCAGGTATATTTGAATTGGCTATGGAAATAGCTTCACTAGGGTTTATAATGTTAGAATTAGTGGATAGTTTGTTGGTGGTTATTAATGATGGATATTTTACAAGGGTGTTATTAGAATTGAATGTGAATCCAATAACAGCAAAGATCATTATCACAATTATAAGTAATTTTACTCTATTATCCAATAAAAATCACCATTACCAATTTTATAAAGATCATTATTGATCAATCATATTATCCATATAAATAGGATTTTTTTACTATCTCTCGTAAACAAATTTGGGAACTGCATCATCGAATGGATCAAAGGTTTCTATATTTTTAACCTCGGTACACTTCATACTCACCATTGAATGCAGAGAGGAAGGAAGTCTCAAAATCCTTTTAAGGTCAATGGAAACTTTAGCATCTACCAAGCTCATATTCATAGATGCAATCCCTTTTATAACCTTTCTGTATCGTTGAGGGCCGATTTTATTCTTGAACATACCCCAATTATCAAGCTCAATAAGTTGCCTGTGTTTTAGAACGTCTTTAAGCAGTTTTTTATTCACCTCATCTAGTTCAGAATTTTCATTTAAATGAAGAATTGCATATTTAACACGCTTAGTGAAAACATTAGGATATCCAAAAGGAATCACAAAATGTTCATAGGATACCTTTTCAAAGTCTAAACTATACTCATTTTCCGGTACATCAGCACCAACAAGGTATTTGACAATCTGTGACCTTACATCAGTGTTAACACTCATCACATCATTGTCTAAAACCCTGATATGATATCCCCTTCCAGAGTATACAACATGTATATTTTGAAGACCTAAATCCCCTTTCAGTGTATCTATTATACCTAAAACTATTTCACGAGCTTCGTTTAAACAGATTTCACATACACCTTCACATTCACAGGTTCTTACAGGTATATCCTTTGCATCCACATCAAAAACAAGCTCAGCTTTTGTCCATCTATCCCTTCTTCTAGGTTTATCATAGAATGCAACAGAACAATATGCAGCAAAAGGAGTTCTGACCTTTAAAAAACGTTTGAGTAAATCAGGAGTTCTGAAAACTTTATACCTATCGTTAGGGCCCCTTCCAACATGATCAAAACCGAACTCTCTTTCCTGTATTGATTGGATTATGTATTCAGGAACCTGTTTAATATTCCATTCTTCCCTATAATATCTTTTCCTCTCTTCGGGACTTGCTGGAGTTAAATATTCGATTTTTACCATCTCTTATTTCCTTTTTTATATTTTTAAATTAAAGTTTGAAGAATTAAATCCGTTAATATTGTTCAACATGATAAAATGGTCATTTTAATCCTTAATATCCTCTTCAACAGCTGATTCAGCTTTTGATTCTTTTTTAACAACCCAAATTTTCCTGTTATAATAGGAAAGGGGGTTTCCAATTTTTTTACAGGTTTCATCGGGTTTGCATAAACTTGGTAGATGTATTTTAACCTTCTCACAACTCATGGGTGTGTACCATGTTGTTTCACCTTCATTTTTAAGTTCAGGGTTTTGGTGCATACCAAATCCAAGTTTTGCATTTAAATTGACCTTATCTTGAGGCTGGTCTTCAAACAATGGTGGACTACATCTTTCTGCAGCTCCAAATATTAAAGGGAGTATTTCGTTTTGAATAATGGAAAGTGTTGGATCTACATCAGAAATCTGTTTTGTTATGTTTTCACTGAAAACAGCAGGATATAAACGTGCATATGATATAAATGGTGTTAAAAACATAATTATGGCATCGTTCCGCCCTCCAGATTTCATACCTTCCATAACCTTTTTAACACAAGGAGGGAATGCTTTAGGGTTCAAAGCAGATGCCTTTACACTTCCACCATAACCGCCACTGCCTTGTCCGAATGTCTGTACAGATGCTAACAGTACCTCAGAAATTTTATCGGCTAATTCCAGAAGTATGGGGTTGGGTTCTATTTCTCTATTGGATCTTTCACCCACCTGCCGAATATAATTCTCTGTATTCTGCATCACCATCTTGATCATTACCAGTTCCTTGATCCTGTCTCCTATGAGTGCTTCATACATTTTTTCTGGTTTTCTGCCCTGAATTTTATGGCTAAATCTTTCAAGAAAATCATCCTTGTCAAGAATTATTTCCCCACTATCAAGAATGAGTTCGTGCAACTTAAGTTTCTTTGAACTGATAAGATCTTCAAAAAAAGTCCATTTAATATGTGCAGAACTTAAAAGACTGTTTAGTATGTTAGTTACAAGTACATTCCTTTCTATTTTTGAAAGTTTACCCAGACGATTTTCAATGAGTTTTCCCTGTGATTCAACCAGAACTCTACTTTCCCGAGAATTTGGACCATATTTTACTCCTATAGCCTGACATAATAGGAAAAATGCAATTACATCAAATTTATTGATATCTGGATTGAATAGAAAATCGTACTGTTTGTGATCAAAATTTCTATCATTCTTTTTCTTGGCATACCATTCAATTCGTTTTAGTGCAAGATCAAAGTAACTTCGTGGAATAAATGAATCATCAGATATTTCCTGTGATCTGCTTTCGGTAACAATACTCATTAAATCATCATTTTCAGATAATACACCATCAAACTCTCCAAGCTCGCGAACTATCATTTTTCCTTCATCAGAGAGCGGATTTATAAATGCTACAGAAACCATGATAATCATATGCACTTTAAATATAAAATAGGTTATGAGAGCAGTGGATAAATAATAAATTCAAATTCATATTTAAACTGCCACTTTCATTGGAAATACAATAAAATATTTGTAATATTTGTAATTCCAAAAAAGGCTGTCTTTTTACTCCATCATGTAAAATAATGCTAATGTCCGTGCATAGAACATATAAAAATATGGAATCAAGGTTAGAGATAGTATAGTTGATATTAATATGAAATTCAGGAAACTACCTATGAATGCTATTATATTTGATACAAACATGAAGATCAAAAATATAATTCCAGTTACAATATACCATTTAATTAAATTAATCCATCCAATGTCTGAGATTTCTTCAATTATCTCCTTTATTCTGAATGCTGATCTTAATTCACCTTCATAGTATGCCATATGTGCAATTGCAACTAAAAAGATTGGAATAATCAAAAGCAAAATACATATAAAAATTATGGAATATTCCTGGAATAAATTTAATGTTATTACTATAATATTTTCTATCCCAGGCAAGGTTTCTGAAACCAGATACACTGCAGGATTAATTCCAGTACTTTCTAAACTCGTGTATGCCATTCCAAGGATAGATAAATCAAATCCGGTAAATAATAGTAGTATAAGAAGTATTATAATTAAAATTGGGACAACTAAATATACAATGGAAACTAAAAATACTTTCATTCCATCAATTAACATGTTAGTCCATGCATTGAATTCAGGCGGTTTATTTTCTTCATTTAAAGAAGTTTTTATGATTTTAAACATATACCCATTTACAAAAAGTCCAGTTATGAATCCAACACAAATTAATGGAAATAGCACATAATTGCTTGTATAACCTAGTGAAATTGCATTTCCGATTATGCTACTTACCCATACTATTATTCCTAATATTAAAATATTCTTCCAGTCTGTGAAAGGATATCGTAATGAATCTTTTATTATTCCTGATATATCCATAATTTGCCTCTTTTTTCATTAAATATTTTATAATTTAATATATGGGATTATTTAATATAAATTAGTGTTTTGATTTTATAGGGACATCACATTCTATAATTTTTTGTCAAATTAATTATTTAATCAAAGTTAAGACATATAATAACCCAATTCATAGACTAAGATGTCAATATTAAAAAGTGATAAAATTTATTATATTCAATAAGAAGGGGATCAATACATGAATCAATTTGAACTATTTATTATTCTAGATAAAGCTAAAACTGTACCCCTAGAGAAAGCGGAAATACAAGAATTAAGTCAAACATCTGAAATACAGGAAATAATGAATCAACTAGGTTTAGTACCAGGACCTGTTGATATTGTGAGACTGTAAAATCAATAATTGAAGATCTTAAGAAACATTATGAATAGGGGAGTAATGTTGAAAGGATAATAAATTCAATATAATTATTGGAAATTAACTTGAATAAAATAATAACCTAAAGTTAAAAAAAATAACTATTAGTCAATATTCTAAACAGAGATGGAGAAAATAGAATGGCCATTTATTATGGAACTAGTATAGTAATTATAATTGAAAATTTAGAAGGCGACGATGTAAAGGTTCAACATGAAAATGTAATCGAAGAAGTCCCTATTATTGAACTGGAAGCTGACGGTGGAATTGAAGAGATACGAGATGCGATTAGAAATTTACAATGGACAAAAATAGATGAATAATTGATGAAATAATTATTAAAAAAAATGATTTGAAAAAGAATTACTCATAACTATTAGTAGCCTAGATTGTTCTTATATTAAATTAATTCCATACTTTGTATAGAATTATTTAAGAAATTATAAATATTTTTTATGAATAGAAAAATATCCATGTTCACAAACTCAAATATTTTATATAGGGAATATTATAAACCATTTATTGTATATATCACATCTATTATAGAGTCTAATTCATAGAGTAGATTTTTAATTTAAATTTTAACTTTAAAGTTAGATAACCTTATATATCCAACTTTTAATTCATATAAGTCTTTAAAATAAGGAGGAATAAGATTGAGTAAGGTATTTATCACATCTGCACTTCCATATGCAAATGGTCCATGTCACTTAGGGCATCTGAGATCAACATACATACCTGCAGATATATATGCAAGGTACAATAGGATGAAAGGAAGGGACGTGCTCTTCGTATGTGCAACAGATGAGCATGGAACACCCATAGCAGTCAGAGCAGAGCAAGAAGGAAAGCAGCCTATAGAAGTTGCAGGTAGATACTATGAGATGATAAAAAAGGATCTTGATGCTTGTAGTATATCACTGGATAACTTCTCAAGAACAACAGATCCAAAACATTATGAAATATCACAGAACTTCTTTTTAAAACTCTATGAAAAGGGTTATATCTATGAAAAAATTATTAAACAACCTTACTGTAAAGAATGTGCGAGATTCCTCCCTGACAGATATGTGGAAGGTAAATGTCCAAATTGTGGTGGTGAAGCAAGGGGAGATCATTGCGAAACATGTGGAAGACATCTGGAACCAACACAGGTAATTGAACCAACATGTCTTATCTGTAAATCAACACCAGAGATTCGTGAATCCAAACAATATTTCTTTGAACTAAGTAAATTCCAAGATGAACTCAATGAATGGATCCAATCTAATGACCAGCTTCCACCAAACGTTAAAAATTATGCTCTTCAATGGTTGAAAGAAGGGCTAAAGGACTGGATACTCACAAGAGATATGGAATGGGGAATACCTGTACCTCTTGAAGATGCTGAGGGTAAAATTATATATGTATGGGGAGAAGCATTCCTTGGATATATATCATCGGCTGCTCAATGGTCGGAAAAAACTGGTAAACCTTGGGAAGATTACTGGAATGACAAAGCCGTCCATTTCATTGGTAAAGATATAATTTACCATCACAGCATATTTTGGCCCGCACTTTTAATGGCCTACGGATGTAAACTTCCATATACCATAATTGCAGGGGAATATCTGTCCCTTGAAGGTATGAAGATGTCAACAAGTAAAAACTGGGTAATATGGGCATCCGATTTTCTTGAAACATTCGATTCAGATACACTCAGATATTATTTAATTGCCAATGCACCGCTAACACGTGATACAGACTTCTCATGGGAAGACTTCCAGAGAAGGGTTAATGATGAACTGGCAGATGTGCTTGGAAACTTCCTTCACAGAACATTCACATTCACTACACGCTTTTTTGATGGAAAAATACCAGAACCATCAGATTTTGATGAATATGATAAAGAATTTGAATCCAAGATAAAGGCCCTTCCAGAAATTGTTGGGAATTACATTGAAAAATTCAAATTCAGGGAAGGTTTAATAGAAATTACTAAACTTGCCAAATATGGAAACAAATATTTCAACGATAAAGAACCTTGGAAAACTGTCAAAACAGATAAAAAAACAGCTGGAAACTGTTTATATCTTTCAAATCAGCTTGCAAAAACCATGGCAGTTACACTTATTCCATACATGCCCGTTAAGACACTGGAAATATTCAAAACATTAAATATGAACAGTGATATTAACTGGGATAATGCCGCAGATTTTATCCCCTCCGGTCATGAATTAGGTGAAGCTAATCCCATCTTCTTAAAGGTCGAAGATGATGTTATTAAAAATGAAAAACAAGAACTTTACAAAAATTTAAAGGATGTTGAAACTATGAAGGATGAAATTTCTATTGATGATTTTGCAGCTATGGATCTAAGGGTTGGAAAGGTTGTAGGTGCAGAGAATGTAAAAAAATCAGATAATCTCTTAAAACTCATGGTAGATATTGGTGAAAAGCAGCTACAAGTTGTTGCAGGTGTTGCAAAGAAATACTCACCAGAAGAAGTTTTAAACAGAACTGTTATTGTACTGGTCAATCTACCGCCTGCAAAACTTTTTGGAATAAAATCTGAAGGTATGCTACTTGCAACCGACAACAACATGAGTCTTTTAACTGTTGAAGATGCTGACATCGGTGAAAAAATAAAATGAATGAATCTGTTTTAATTGCCAATGCCGAAAGATTCCTTGACGGAATAAGACACAACTGGGTTAAAGCCGAAGAAATCAGTGATTTTAAAAGTTTCATAAAGATATACCAATATCTTAAAAAAAATCTTGAAGATCTCTTGGAATTAAGAGACACAATGGAGATTAAAGGATATAAAACACCTTACAGATCTCTTATGAAGTACGGGCGCACACCCAAGTCAGAGATGAAAGTCGAAGATATCTATGATGTGAACAAACACACCCAGTACTTTAGAATGAATGCTGCAGCCAAAAAAAATATTTTAGACAGGGTAAAATCTGCAATTGCCTCCCATAAAATAGCTATAGGTCATCTGGAAGAATATGCAAACTTGAGTTGTAATGCATGCAGTAGTAAATTCACAGGGCATGAACTCGCAAATTTCTTAGATGGAAGCTGCAGCTGTGGTTCAAGTGAAATTCAGCTTGAAATAAATCACCAGGGAGTTCACAGACTGGAAATAATTAAATATCTCCCATTATCTGGAGAATACATGGTAAAAATGTCTGAATTATCTCCAATGGGAAGGGATGCATTTAGAAAGATAGTGAGAATTCTTAAACATGAAAAGAGGGGAATTGTAAAAACACTATCATTAGTTGTCAAGGTTTTTGAAGATGGCAGATGGGTTAGAAAAAGAGTTAACATCGATGCCAAGGATCAAATGAATTATGAACGTGAAATACGTCGAGAATATGGTTCAAATGCCCGTATAGAATTTATGCAGTTTCATCGTAAAAAACCATCCATAATAAATGATAAACATGTGCAAACTGCACTATCAATTGGATATGTCAAACTAGCAGAAAAAAGAGCAAGAGACGTTTTCAAACTTATTCTTGATAATAACATTAAAAATAAGGATAAACTTCAAACATATGATGAAATACATGTAAATGCTAAAAAAATGGCAACTAAAATGGTTGAAGACGTTGGGGATTTGGAACATATAAAAAATGAATTGGTACAGGAAAACCTTATTAAAGAAGGACTTGTGAATAAGAGGGGAACCTACGATAAAGAACTTGAACATGACCTAAAATCACGGAAAAACCTAGAAAAAAACCTTTTTGTTGAAGTACCACGTGTTATGATTTTATGGGACATATTGAAATGTTATCTTTCAACAAGCTATGATCGAAGGAGTAAATATTCTGGACCATTCCCTAATCTGCGCCCAAACCTTGACAGCAACCAGATCAGGGCATTTGAAGATTTTGACCAAGATGTTGTAAATATATTAAAAAAATTCATGCATGAAAACATAGAATATATGCCGAACATTAAAAATTTACTCTCAAAGAAATTTGAAATGGAAAATAAAATGAAAGGACTACATGTTAAGACTAATTCTAATGCTGCAGGTGCGGTTCTTCTAAACACAACAGGTAAACTTCCAATCGAAGTAGCTGCGCATGTTTTCTGTGTTGATCCAGAAGTTGTTAGGGTAGAAAGGAATAAATTTGAAACCTTTGGAAAACCCCAGACTAAGAAAGCAAAGCAATTCCTTGAAATGATAAAGGGATAAAAGGGGTTGAATTTTTTTGGCCGAAGAAATACACATTAACGAACAACTATCTTCACGTAAGATCATGGAAGTCTTGGATAGTAACCCTGATCTTGTAAAGATAACATGTCCTGTTAGTATTTACAACAGAATATCAAAGAAGTACATGAAAGCACTGCATGAACTTGGTGTTAAAGTTGAACCCGTTCATAGAAGGGGCAGACCCAAGAAATATGATTCCAACGATGCAACCAGAATCCAAAACATGCTGGATAATGGTGAAAGTCCCAAAGACATAGCAAAAAAGCTGAACCTCCCTGTTAAAACAATCTATTATCTTAAAAATTCTAGCCTTAAAAGAGGTAGAAAAGTTAAATATACTCCAGAAAAAGCTAAAGAAGTAAAAAGATTATATAGTAAAGGAATTCCTGCCAAAAAAATATCAGAAAATCTTAAAATACCATTAAGAACTGTTTATTTATTAATTAAACGTTAATTTTTTTTTAACTTTAATTTTATTACAAAATCCCAATTTTAATCTTCGTATATGGCATTCATCAACCTAATGGCAATATTTTCCCCTAGAAGATCTTTGGAATCTCTAAATAATTTAATGGACTTTCTAAAGTTAGAATTCACCATATCCATATCGTCGGTCATGTAGTATGCTGTTCCAATTAAAAGCCTTGCTGCTGCCTCTCCAGCTTCATCATCAATTTCTTGGAAATATTCTTGTGATTTCTTAAAATAGTTAAGTGCAGCATTGGTTTTAGATTCTTTAAGTGAAACATTGCCCATTATAAGTAATAGAGTTGCCTTTCCACTGGTATCACCTATCTCACTGGACATTTCATATGCATTTTTAAGTTCTTTCATTGGATCTTCAGATTTTAAATATGAACTATAGGAGTCTGCACCTTTCAACATTCCAATGACTTCTTTCACATTATCACTGATTTTGTTGTAGTCTGATGAGGGCATCTCATCACCCGGGACAGTTGAAGGTGTTTCAATACTAGGCTCTTGAATATTATATCTTGTCTCATTTATCCCAGCCGTTTTCAAGACTTCTAAATCTTTGATCTTATCTTTTACTTCTTCATTATTATCCGAATTAATTTCAGAGTATAGTTGATATGCATCCCTGTAATTTTCCAAAGCCTTAGGAATTTTTTTATTGTATCTATTGATATCTCCCATAATATCTAGAACAAGGGCTTGTTTTCCAACATCTTCCAATTCATCATACATTTCAAGTGCTTTTTTAAGATGCTTCATTGATTCCTTAATATTTTCATCCTCGAAATAGATGGTTGCAATATTTATCAATATTTCAGCTTCAGCATCTTTGTATTCATTTAAAATTTCAATGTAATCTTCAATAGTATATTTAGGTTCTGTTTTTTCTTCTTTGGAATTTCCGCCAGAAAACCTATCAAAAACACCTGTTAAGAGAAGCATTTGTTTCATATTTTTTTCTCCAAGTATTTGTATCAAATTTTTTATTTACATACAATTTTAAATATTCATTGAGATTATTTACCGAATATTAACCTGCCATTTTTCATTTAATTCTTTAAGATGGGGTTTTCCTGTTAATTACTATGCCTTTGTCTGTGATTGTATAGGTTGATTCAAATTTATCGATTAAATTTTCTTGATTATGGGTTTCAATTGAAATAGAATCTCCATCTAATCTTATTGTATTATCAAAAAGTGATAAAAGTTTTTTTTCAGTTTCTGGATCTGCCGCACTTTCTGTATAGGCTATGAGTCCTGTTCCTCCAGCTTCACTGATACGTCTAAGGTAGGCATTTATAACCCTTATAACCATCTGATCAGGGTTGAATGCAAGCATTGTGTTAAGAGAGTCAAGTATAGATCTGAAGTTTTCAGATTTTTTGTAAACAAATCTAGATCCTATACCAACTTTAACCATAATATCTGCAGGGTTACCAACAGATGAAGATTTTATATTGTTGGTATTTTCTAACTTTGCACCCGATAGCTGTGAAATACCATCAATAATATATATGGTCTGGTTTTGGATATAACTCTGGATATACCACTCAAAATCCATCATATTTGATTTCATTTGTTTTAACCCCTGATCTAATGTCAAATAAATACAAGCTTCTCCATTTAATAGCCCATGATATGCAAATTGGTTGCAAAATATTGATTTACCAGTTTTAGGAGGACCATATACTAAAGTTGTTGATCTCTCAGGAATTCCCCCAATACTACTTTTTGATACTGTTAGTTTATCAAATCCGGGAATACCTGATTCAATGGTTGGAATCATAAAACTCACTTTCCATTAATTTTAGAGGGGAATCTTAATAATACTATAATGTCATAACACAATTCCTTTTTCAGTTATTTTGTAGGGTGAAATTCTCTTTCCAACTCCTTTCATAGCCTCAACAGTTAACTCATCGTAATCTAATCTTATTATATTGTCTACAATGGATTTGAGCATAGTTTCAACTATCCTGTCCGCTGAATCTTCGGTGTATGTGATTATGGAAGTTCCACCTGCTTCGTAGATCCTCATTAAATATGCTTTTAATACGCGTATTATCAGTTTATTATCGTTGTATGCTAGGAGTGTTGTTGATGAATCTAGTACAGACCTGAATCTTGGATTATTTTTATAGACAAAATGTATACCAGAACCAACCTTGACCATGATATCGGTTGGATTGTTGATGTAAGAAGGTATAATTGATTTAGATCTTCTTTGATTTTCATTTGAAATCTCCGATATTGTATCGATTATGTAAAAGCTTTCATCATTAAGATATTTTTCAACAGGCAACTGGAAATCATTCATATTGATTTCTAATTGTTTAGCACCTTGATCTGTTGTAATATAAAGACAAGGTTCTCCATTTAAAAGTCCTTTGTATGTGAATTGATTGGTGAAAATTGTTTTCCCAGTCTTTGCAGGTCCATAAATTAAAGTAGCGGTATTCTCGGGGATTCCTCCTATTCCATTTTCAGATTTGGTTAACTCATCAAATCCAGGAATTCCAGATTCTATAAAGGGGATCATTCTTATTCACCATATAATATTTTTAATAGTGTATCAAGCGCTTCTTCAACACCTGTGTTTTCAGTTACAACGGTGGGAATTATAGGAATGCTATTATCAAGTTTCATTCTTTCTCTAATTTGTTCAGGGGTTAGAGCACCGGGTAAATCCTGTTTATTTGCTACAATAATTTTAGGGATTGCCTCTGCTTGGGTTTTATTTATCATTTCCTTTGCCCTTGCAAATGTTTGAGGTGCACTGGAATCTATTAATATAAATGCTCCAACAGCTTCTTTGGCCAGAATATCAAGCATAAGGTCAAAACGTTCCTGTCCTGGAGTTCCAAATATATCTGCTATGAATCCATCGTGATCAACGTGTCCAATATCCATAGCAATTGTAGTTGAAAACTTTTCTAAAGCCATTTTATCAACAGAAACAGATTCTATTGATATAGATTTTACAAAACTTGATTTTCCAGAGTTGTATGGTCCTGTGACAAGTATCTTGGGAATATATATTTTCACACCACCGGGTTGAAGTACAAAAAAGAGTACCATGTTCTTTTGGGGTTCAGTCCAAGATGCACTAGTAACCATAAAGCCCTGGCCAATAATTACACGTTCTTCTATACTTGTTAAACTAACTGTACAGTCAACAGAATTGGTTAATGTATTGATCAATTCGGATGGGTAATCCCATTTGGTAAAAATATACACTAAAATAGCTTTTTTTTCCTTGGCACGTTTGTTCCATCTGCCGATTATATTAATGACTTTGTCTTCATCAATATAATCAATTAACGTTGATAAATTATTTATAACTCCGACACCGTTGGGTATATCATCAATTGCTTTGAGTACCATTTCTTCTATCTGGGAAAATTCATCTATGGAATATTTACCCATGGGAGGGACTCCCATGAGTTTTGAACATCCATCAACAAAGAAAACTCTTTTTTCATCTAAGAATTTTTCAAGGTTCCATCCATACCTGTTGAATTCATATACTATATTCGATGGTTCAGTAACATTTGTACAAATAAAACCATTATATCCATCTTCAACTATCCCGTTTAAAATCTGGTAGCCAAATGCTTCACATTCAACCCCGGGTACTGCACAGAAAATAATAGATGATCCAACAGGGATTCCCCCTCCAATAAATGAATCCAGTTTAGGGATGTGTGTTTTTTTCATAGTTCACATCTCCTTAAGAATTTCATCAACTTGTGCAGCCCTGTTTTCCATTTCAAAAAATATCAGTCCAATCTGGGCCTCAGGATCTGTTAGAACTGTAAGTATAGCTTTCATACCTGCAGGGAGAAGAACAATAGTTCCCTTTTCTGTTTTAACTGATATTTGAGATACTGCCCCAGTTGTCATTTGTCCTGATGCTGCTTCGGCAGCTCCCATTATTGTGGAGCAAAGTGCAGAAAATATTCTGGCATCAACGTCTGGTGGTGTTATTGAATTTATTAAAAGACCTTCCTTAGAAACAATTCCACAGGCCTTTATCTGTCCCACCTTTATTAAACCTGCAAGCACATCATCCAGTTTTTCTTTTTTAGTTTTGCTCATTTAATCCCCTATCAACTTATTAAAAAATTCCTTTAATTTTTTAAATAAAACGATCCCCACAGCCCTTCTTTTTTAATTAAATTGAGAATTATTAATGAATGAGTCAAGATTTACCGTATTACTGAAGATCTGTATTTTCTTAACATTTTAAGGGATGGAATTGTATGTTATATGAGAATTATGGATAATGTATGTAAATATGGTGAAATAATGGATTGTATTCTGTAACTTTATTCAATATTTATCTTTTGTAAATGAAATAATTAAATGTTGTTATTTGCTCAAAAACCTAATAAAACATAATTAACACACCAATCTTTAAAAAATAAAATACTCTAATATAAAATATTATATATGGAAAGGAGAAACTATTAAAATCAATTTTGTTATTTTATATCCATCCCATTATTAATTGATATATTGGGGTGTCTTACATTTTTCGTATGGTTATTTATTTTAATTCGTTTACTGTTCCACATACAGTGATGTCTGTAATTATGAATGACTGAGATACTTTGTATGTAGTTTTTATAATTGGATTGATAATGGGTAACCTGAATAGAATGTTAATCAATTTTTAAATATTATACATAGAATTTAAACCCAATTCACTTCTGCCGTTGTAATAAAGTATTTATCTGAAAATGCAGGATTGTAATATAAATTGGTTAAATTTTCTGTTTTAAATGCTTCGCATATATCTTTACGCACATAATAATTTATTCTATCGCCTGCACAGTCTCTGTCACCAGGGTTTCTTAATGATGGTGCCGAAGCATATACATTAATTTTTATTTTATTTCTTTTGTATTTTGTATCAAATCCTTGTTTTTTGTAGTCTATTTTAACAATAACAATTTTTGTTCCACTTTTAAGTCGTGGATGTTCCTTCATATAAAATTCATATTTATCCTCGGGGTAAACTGCAAAGCTGTCCATTAAAGCACCTTCAAGAGCCCCATTTCGAGCAACTGCCATACACGTGTTTAATTCATTAATTTCGTATACATATGGAAAAAAAGATAATAAAACTATAATACTGACTGCCATTATTAGAATGTATTCAACTGATAACTGACCATTTCGTTCTTTTAATAAATGATTAAACCAGTTATATATCATAATAAAATATGTGAATTTTTTTAGATTTGTTTTATTATTATACAGTCGTAGTTAAACTCATTTTTAATATTTGAGATATTATAGGTTTTATTAGCTTCCATAAAAACATTATAATCATAACGGAGGTTGTTGGATATCTTCACAGGGCTTATGAATGCACTTCCCATTTTTCCGTTGAACCTTATAAAAACCCCCGATGAATTCACGTGTACTATGTATGATTTATTAGCTGTTGTTGGAGGCATTTTGTAGGTTATTGAGCATCCATTACCACCTGAGCACACCATTTCTATTCTCTCTGCAATATTTTCTGAAAGTACTTTAGCTTCTGCTATTTCTTGGACTCGATTGGCAGTGTCTACCCTTTCTTCTATTATGGCTATTATTCCAGGAATTGTAACTAATATTATCATAAATGCAGCTATAAAATCAATACTTGCCCATCCATGTTCATTGTCAAGCATCATCTAAAACACCCTATCACATCTTATAAGATACTATTATTAACTTATGAGGATATAATATAATAGTATTCATGGAGGTGATATGATCAAGTCAACAGAAAATTTTGATATGGTTGTGATGTTTGACTATACAGATTGTGAAGATGGAGAAGAGGAATTGCTTGGAATTGAAGAACTTGAACAAACATTAGAAAATGTTACACCAGAGTTATATATTAAAGAAACTGAGTCTATTGATGTGGTTTTAGTCGAATTAGGAACCGATTCAGTTGAAGTTGCAAATAAAATTAATAACACACCCACAAAAATAATATCCCGAGTAGTACCAATTAACACTGTTGTTGGAACAAGCCAAAAATCTATTATTAATAAAATTAAGGAATTATCTGTCGATTTAACCAAACCAAATGATACCTTTCTGATCAAATGCTACGAAGAGAATAAAAACAATATAAATTGTCAAAAAATTAGAAAACATGTTATGAACGAGTTAATAAATATGGATTTAACATTTAGTGAGAAAAATCCTAAATGGGCAGTGTATATAGAGATTATTGGGGAAAATACTGGTTTGAGTATTTTAGAATCTTCAGATTTTAAAGAAAATAATCCTATAAATTGACTTCAGAAATTAAATTAATACAATAATTACAGTGTTAATTTAATTAAGTGAGTCTCAATAAATCTTGAGAAAAGATTTGAATTATTACAATAAGAATTATTAAAATTAGAGAACAAATTAATCTAAAAATTCACATTGATTGTGTTGAATTATAGATTAATATTATAATTGTCAATTGAGAATGTGAATAACTATTTAATTACTTATTTTACTTTTTTTGAATTAATTAATTTTTTATTGTTATCTAAAAATTAAATATCAACATTATTTTCAAATATACCTATTTTTAATTGTATAAATTACAATTTAGATTTCAAATTTATTCGTCAAATTTAATATTGTTGAATATACAATCATTGTTTAGTACCCTAAAAAAATCAGATTATCAAGTTTGTTGGAAATTGTTTACTAAAAAAATTTAATTAAATTTTCTATTTAGGTGGATTGAAATGTACAAGATTCTTATTTACAGTGGTGGAGTTTACAGATTTGATGAAGTTTTAGAGTGTGTAGAAGACATAGGAGGAATTGTACTAAAAAGAGATGAATTTAATATTAGTAGAGGATCCTACTTTATCTCACAGGAAGTACATGTAATCATTGTAACACCTGAAGAAGGTTTAGATGAACTTAAACAAATCGCTACCGATTTAAAAGGTGATATTGAAGAGATAAATATTGATGATGAAATAAGAATTTCAGTGGTGTCCATTTTACCAGTTTACAATCTTTTAAGTAAGGCAAAAAATTGGGTGGATATTAATTATTTGGAGGATGCAATTGAATGTCCATGTATAAATGGGGTTTGTAAAGAATTTAACGATATTTCTTGCCATGAAAATCTGAAAAAAACACTTGATGATATGTGTAGAATGGAAATTGCAGAAAAAAGAACCTTATCAAATGTTATTGAATATCGCATCAAAGCAGTATAATAAAATATCACTAAACCCAATATATTTTTAGGAGAGAAAAACAATGAGTCAAGTTAAGCCTGAAATCAAACGTGTTTATGGTAGTATTGCTGTGGCATTTGGATGGTTGCTTTTTTTAGCATTTTGGCTATTTTATTATGCAAGCAATTATGGAATAATTCAAAATATTGGTATACTACTTGCTTCAATCGTGGTAGTGGGTATTATTATTGTTGTAATGTGGGTTCCATGGGCAATGAAACAGGAAAATTAATTTTTTAATTAATAGTATTGTGGATTATAAAGTACTATAAGAAATGAGTGTCATAGAAATACTCATTTACAAAAAAAGGGATTAATAAGATTACTCAAGTGAATATCTATGGTTAACTATAATTCCATTATTTTAATAGGTTTGGCAGTCATAATAGTAGGTTTTCTCTTGATATTCATTGGAACTGCTCTGCAATCGTCCTCAGGATCTTCAAAAACAGAGATTAATACAGGGGGAGTTATTTTGATAGGTCCCATTCCAACAATATTTGGAAATGATAAGGGACTTATAGTATTTGCAGTTATATTTGCTGTAATTCTCATGATAATATCGTACTTCCTATTTTACAGAGGATCAATCTAAAAAGAACTCACCTAATAAAACTTATATACCTCCAGATAATATTAAGAACTGTTAAATCTCTTTTAAGATTTTAAATAAATAAGAATAATAATCATATTATAATAATGTTCACGGAGAATCCTAAAATATATAATTAGAAAGAAAAGTGATGCTATGAAAATTTCTATCGTTATACCGGCCCTCAATGAAGAGGGAATTGTTGGAAAAACTGTCCGAACTGTTCCAGTGGACAAACTAAATAAACATGGATTAGAAACTGAGATTATTGTTGTGGACAATGCATCCACGGACAATACTGCAAAAGAGGCAGAAGAAGCAGGTGCACGTGTTGTACTAGGATCTAAAAGAGGATATGGAAATGCTTACCTTGCAGGTTTTAAAGAAGCAACAGGAGATATTATAGTTATGGGAGATGCTGATGGTACATACCCATTTCCTATGACCTATGAATTTATACAACCCATTTTAAAAGGAGAAGCAGATTTTGTAATGGGTTCTAGACTCAAGGGTGATATTAAGGAAGGTGCAATGCCTGCACTACATAGATATGTTGGAAACCCATTTTTAACATGGGTACTTAACAAACTTTTTGGTGCAGGAATATCAGATGCCCATTGTGGAATGAGAGCAATAAAAAAGGAAACCCTCAAAATTTTAGACCTTAAAAGTGGAGGTATGGAATTTGCATCTGAAATGGTTATTGAAGCTGCAAGAAAAAACATAAAAATTGCTGAAATTCCAATTACATATTATCCTCGCGAGGGAGAATCTAAGCTCAGTTCATTTGCAGATGGATGGAGACATTTAAGATTCATGATGCTCTACAGACCAACACCATTCCTGCTTGGACCTGGCCTCATCGCACTTTTAGTTGGTTTAATCTTAACTTTTACAGTTGCATTACAGGGTCAGTCAAGATTACATACACTAATTTTAGGTAGTTTACTGCTTATAATAGGATATCAGATGCTTTTGGCTTGGATACACTTCGGTGCATTTGGAACAGTATATGGATTTTCCAAGAGCTCGGGAATAATAAAAAAGATCATGAGTTACCACTCCCTAGGAAGAGAACTCAGTGTTGGTCTGATATTACTTGCTGCAGGAGTTATTGGTGGTCTTTATGTACTTTACAGCTGGAGTGCAGTTGGATTTGGATCTCTATACCAGATCCAGTATGCTATGATGGCACTGATACTTTCAATCTTAGGAATTCAAACTATCTTCTCTGGAATGTTCCTAAGTCTGCTTTTACTTGCCAACGATTATAAATCTGATTAAAACATGAGGTTGTAACCGGATGAAAATAGCCTTTATTTACGATGCAGTGTATCCATGGGTTAAGGGCGGTGCAGAAAAAAGGGTTTATGAACTTGCTAAAAGACTTGCACAACGTGGAAATGAGGTACACTGGTATTCCATAGGATGGTGGTGGCCTGAAAATGGTAAAAAGGATATGGTCATTGATGGAATTCATCTCCACGGTGTTTCCAATCCTATAAATCTCTATTCAGACGATAGAAGATCAATTAAAGAAGCATTGCTTTTCGCTTTAAAACTCTTCACCCCAATTATGAAGGAAAAATTTGATGTTGTTGATTGCCAGGGATTTCCATTTTTTTCGTGTTTCACAGCTAAGATTCATTCAATGACAGGGAAGTCCAGACTCATAATCACATTACACGAGGTATGGGGAGATTACTGGTATGAATACCTTGGAAAACTGGGAATATTTGGAAAGTTCATTGAAAGAACCATGCTTGGCTTAACAGATAACCTGATAACAGTTTCATATAAAACACAAAAGGATCTGAGGGAAATAAAAAAATCTGAAAAATCCATTGTAATTCCCAATGGAATTGATTTTAACCATATACAGTCAATCAAGCCTTCTGAGGAAATTTCAGACATAATATTTGCAGGTAGACTAATTAAAGAAAAGAATGTAGATATTTTAATTAAATCCATTCAAATTGTTAAACAAAAGATTCCCAATGTTAGATGCATGATTGTTGGAGATGGCCCAGAAAGATCCAAACTTGAAGAATTATCATTTAACCTTAAAATTCAGGACAACATAGAGTTTATGGGTTTCACTGAAAATTACAATGATTTAATCGGTTATATGAAATCATCCAGTGTATTTGTTCTTCCATCAATAAGGGAAGGTTTTGGTATTGTTGTTATTGAAGCCAATGCCTGTGGTTTACCAGTTGTAGTGGTTAATCATAAAATGAACGCAGCTGTTGACCTGGTTCAAGATGGTATTAATGGTTTTAAAGCCGATGCATTACCCGAAGATATTGCAGATAAAATAATTAAATCCATTGAAAATAAAGAAAAAATGGAAAGTAAATGTATTGATAATTCAGAAGAATATGACTGGAATAAAATTGTTGATGCACTTGAAAAGGTTTATATGGAAATTTTATGATTCATTAACTCAAATTAAACAATTATTATAAATTTATGTGAAGTGAAAAATGAAGATCATTCAAACACCGGTACGGTTCTATCCATTTACAGGTGGCGTAGAAAATTATGTTTATTATATGTCCAAGGAACTGGTTAGATTAGGCCATGATGTTAAGGTTATTTGTGCCAACGAACCTCCATCTAAAAAAGAAGATAAGGTGGATGGTATCGATATTAAAAGGTTATCCTACATAGCAAAAATTGCAAATACAAATATAACTCCAGGATTTCCCTTTGCACTTAATGGAGAAGATTATGATATAATGCACACACACATACCCACTCCATGGAGTGCTGACTGGAGCAGTATTATCTCAAAATTTAAAAAAAAGCCTCTTGTGGTTACATATCATAACGATATAATTGGAAGTGGAATTGCAAATTATATTGCCAAGTTCTATAATTCCACAGCTCTCAAGTCATTATTAAATAATGCCGATAAAATCATTATAACACAACCCAACTACATCAAATATTCACTGTACTTGGATAAATATGAGGATAAAATTGAGGTTGTGCCCAATGGAGTGGATGTTGAAAAGTTCAAAGTATTAAACATAACCAAAACTAAAAACACACTTTTCTTCCTAAGCCTTTTAGATGAATTCCACAAATATAAAGGCCTTGATTATTTATTAAAGGCAATAGTAATTGTAAAAAACTCCATACCCGATATAAAATTAATCATAGGTGGTAAAGGTGCGTTATTGGATTATTATAGTAAAATGGTGGTAGATTTAGGATTAACAAAAAATGTTGAATTCCATGGATTTATTCCAGATGATAAAATAGTTGAATACTACAACAGGTCCAGTATATTTGTACTCCCATCCATATCATCATTACAAGAAGGGTTTGGAATAGTTGTTCTTGAAGCTATGGCCTGTGAAACACCTGTTATCAGTACAGAAATAGTTGGTGTGGCTGCTGATGTTAAAAAAAGTAATTCTGGGATAATAATTCCTCCAAAAAATTCCGATCAATTAGCCGAAGCAATTATTAAAATTTTAAACGACAAAAATCCAGAAATAATGGGAAGTAATGGTAGAAAACTTGTAAAAGAGAAATACACATGGTCTGGAATTGCAGTGAACACTGAAAAGATTTATAATAAATTAATTTAATATAACATCTAAAGCATTTGAATACAATTGCTTTTTTTTATTAAATAAAGAAACTTAAAAGAATAATAGAAATATAACACAATAAAATAATTTGATTATTACAAAGCTATCACAATAGAGAGCGATCTTAATATTAATTAACTAAAAACTGTTATAAAATAAAAATTTAAATTTATTATAAAATGGAAATAGATTATTGTAGGAGAATTATTTAATGTTAAATCGTATTAAAAACTTACAGGCCAAAGAATGGTTTATCATAACCCTTTTAATGTTAATTATTACGGATCTGATTATAACATTGAATCTACCCCTTTTAAGGGATATCATACCCTTTTTATTCTTTACCATTATTCCAGGATTTTTGATAATTACCATTTTAAAACTTAATGAGATAGAATTTTTGAAAAAAGCCATTCTATCCATTGGTTTAAGTGTATCTGTACTTCTTGGTGTTGGATTATTATTAAATAGCTTTTATCCATTGCTATTCAAACCATTGGCATTGACTCCTGTCCTTTTATCTTTGAATATAACAACCATAATTCTAACCTACTTTGCTTATCAAAGAAATAAGAATGATATTGATACTTGTTCAATATTTAATTTCAACTTTAAAATGGGTGATAAACTGTTATCACCAATACTTTTTCCTGTTTTGTTCCCATTTATGGCAGTTCTTGGAACTTACCTAATGAACACTTCGGTGAACAACATAATTATACTGTTAATGCTTTTTTTGATACCTCCATATTTGGTTGTGGTTGCTTATCTTAAAGATAGGATTCATCCTGTTACTTACCCAGTTGCCCTTTTTATGATAGGTATCGGTCTGATTTTAATGCATTCATTAACATCGTTCAATATTTTAGGTCGTGATGTTCACCAGGAATTTTATGTTTTCCAGCTAACCCTTTCAAATTTCCATTGGAATATCAATGACTTTTATAACCCTTACAATGCATGTTTGAGCATTTCAATATTACCTACAATTTATTATGGGCTTACAAACATGAATCCAGACTATATATTCAAACTTTTATTTGCGTTTCTGGGAAGTATTTTACCTTTGATGGTGTTTACAGTTGCAAAGAAATATCTGGACATTAAATATGCCTTCTTTGCATCGCTCTTATTTGTGTTTCAGGTCTTTTTCATAAATATTGTTGGTGCTGTAAGACAGGAAGTAGCAATAATCTTCTTCTTTTTAGCAGTGATGGTGCTTTTCGATACTTTTGGTACAACCAAATTCGAAAACTCATGGACAAAAAAAATACTATTCCTGATCTTGGTATTTTCCATGATAATATCTCATTACACAACATCCTATGTTGCATTTGTTATATTAGTTCCAATATTACTTTTACCATTTTTAAAGAATTTATATAATAAAAGGAAGTTTACAACATCAAATTTTGATGTTTTAATCATTTATTTAGTATTTATAATTTTATGGTTCTTCCTATATGCCAAGGTTCAGTTTTTAGCAGGAACCGAAGTGATCCAATCTACAGTAGCAGCAACAGTAGCAGCAACTGGTTCAAGTAATGGAACCTTAGACTTTGTAAATGGCAGAGAGGGAACTGTACTAAGTGTATTGGGTATTGGAATAAAAAATATTCCAAACTTGATAGCTGTGATTGTAAATGATCTTATCTTTGCTACCATTGGAATTGGTTTAATCACAATGCTAGTAAAGTATCGAAGAGTTTTAAAGGGTAAAACAAAAAATTTATACCAAGAAATTAGATTATTAGACTCAAAACTTGTACTCGGAAGCTTTTTATCCTTTTCATTATTGGCCATGTTTCTATTACTGCCATCTGTATCGTTTTTCTACGGTTCGGACCGTTTATTCTTCCAGCTTTTAATTTTCACAGTTCCCCTCTTCATTATAGGGGCCATTAAAATTGCACAGATAATGAATAAAGTAATTAAAAAACCTGATTTTAAAGTAGCATTAATACTGATACTCATAATCTCACTGTTCATTTGCAACACCCATCTTCAATATGAATTCACTGGAATTCCATTTTCACCAGAATATGATAAAACAGGGATACCACGAGGCGAACTATATATCTATAATGGTGAATTGGCAACTGCAGAATGGATTGAAAATTATCATTACGATGATATAAGAACATATTCTGATGCAGTTGGTTTCACCCGCCTATATATAACAGACCCTGAATTTAAATTTGTAGGCATAAACTTCAACAATAAAACAATTAATGGATACATCTATATGGGAAATGCAAATGTTAACGAAGGCAAACTCTATGATAGCATTGATACACAAGTAAAGGTCCAAAAATACAGTTACTTCTTCAACAATAAAAGCAGGATATATGATGCCAAATATGGCCAGATATGGCTTTAAGATATAAAACTAAACAATTAAAATTTTTTAGATTAATCTCCCCTTAAACAATTTTAAACAAAAAAAATCAATTTACATTTAGTTTATTATGGTAATGTAACTCAGAACTAAGGAATAATATAATCAATATGAAAATATTTTTTATAATTGGTTCACAACTTCTTGAAATGCTTTTTCAAATTCTTTAGATTGGGTTTCTGCATTGTATTTGGAGCTTATTTCCTTACATTTAATGGAAATATTTGCCTTTTCTTTTTCATCAAGGTTATGTATTTCAAGTATTTTATCTGCAATTGTTTTGGGATTATTATCTTTTAAAACAAGGTACTCCAATCTATTATCAGTTAATATATCTGCTTCGCCTACATTCTCAGTTATGATAGGTATCATTCCAGATGACATTGTTTCAAAAACTGTTACAGGACAGGAATCAAAATCTGCAGGATGAACATAGAGTGAACATTTCTTAAAATATTTATCCAGATTTTTTTGGAATCCCTCTTTATGTAACCATGGAAAATCTGTAGTTATACTGTCTATACATGATCCTACCAAGTATAAATTGAATGCATTACCTCTTTTGTTCAATATTTCAACTGCATCAACTAATAGGTCAAATCTTTTGCAGCTTTCCTGATTTCCAATAAATAATAGGTTGTTAGAATTTAGATCACAGTTTATTTGGAAACTGTTATTGGAACCATAAGGGTAAACAAAAGATATGGGTTTGTCTGGATAGTTATTCAATGCTATTTTTTTATTCAAAGGGGATATTGCAATAAATCCATCTACATAGGATAAAAGAAATTTAACTACCATTTTTTTCAGTGGATTCATTTTTGGAAGGTCAAAGAGAAGTGTATCAGCGTTTAAAAGTATTATCTTGGTTTCATGATTCTTGATTTTTTTAAGAACTGAATGTGGTAGTCCAAGTCCACCTTCAACAAGTATAATATCATATCTACTCCTGTCAAACACTGATTTAATGAGATTTTTTATTATCTCTGAATGTTTATCTCCATATCTGTACCAGTTCTCTGTTATGGTTTCTGCAAATACACCATGAACTTTGTGTGGTCCCTGATGTGTGAAAAGAATTTTTTTCATTATTATTTCCCCATGTAATATTGAAATTAGTAAAACTGTAGATTCTTATAAATTGATTATAGAGTAAATAATTCAGTGTTGATTAAATTTAGTTAGCTGTGATTATTTAAGGGTGATACTGATTTACTTCAAGAATTTTTAATGTTTCTTGCAATCTTCTTAAGTAGCATTGAAGAATACCGATATAATAGTTGAACTGTGTAGATGGGGAGATGTAGTTTATAATTTTTTTCATGGTTTTTCATGAATTTTAGGTTGGTTTTAATTTCTCTTGTTATACCCATAAATTTTACCTTACTTTTAGAAACTCCTGCCTTGTGCCAAACAACCGACTTTAAATTTGTTACCATTTTATATCCTTTTTTGTCCATTTCAATGCAGATATCTGCATCTTCACAACCAAAGAAAAATTCGGAATTTAAAAGCTTTCCTGGCAACATTTTGGTTTTTATCAGCATGATAGCTCCCGAAACCCATCCAACTTCCATTGTGGAATTACCGTCAATTGGTGGGTTTTTATGTCCCAGTTCTATATCATGGTATCCGGGATACCTTGAAAGATCTATAACTCCACCTACACTCCATATAATATTATTTTTTCCATTAAAATCATAGAAGAATGTCTTTGGTCCGACAACAGCAATTTTATCGTTACTTTCTCCAGTTTTTACCAGTTCAGTTAGGAAATGACTATCCACAACTGTGTCATTATTTAAAAGGAGTATATAAGTAGGATTAAGTGATTTCAATGCATACTTTATTCCAATATTATTACCCTCTGCAAATCCATAGTTTTTATCATTTTTTATTATTATCAATCTCTGGTTCGATGACAAAGTGTTATAGTCTGATTCTAGAGCTTTTCCAGTTTCAGCTTCGTTTTTATTAAACTCGAATATCTGAATTGGTTTGTTATCAGATTTATAACTGTAAAAATTGGATTTTGGTTTGATTTGGGCTTCGCAGTAAGCTTTGATTCTTTCAATGGAATCATCGTCAGAATCATTGTCAACCAGGATAATATCGTAGTTGGGATAATCAATCTGATAAAGGGATTCTAAACATTCAATAGTATCCTTCCATCCATTCCAATTTAGCAGTACTACTGTTACTTGGGGATTCATGTTATACATTTTAAAAGATTAAAGTCTATTTTCCTTTTTTAGGAAGTAATTCAACTGATCCCTTATAATATCATTCAAACTATGTTCAATTGTTGCACCTATCCCTTGGATCTTCTCTGTATCTGCAAATAGAATTGGTACTTCTGCTGGTCTGAATCTATCTGGATTAAATTCAATTGGAATAATTCCCTTATCTGTATGTACCTTAATACCCCTATCTTCAAGTGTGTATTCGAGTTTTCCATCAAGAATCATGGTGTCTACAACTGTTTTATCAAATTTAACCTCATATATTGCCGAATCATCTATTTCAGTCGGATTTTCTATGGATTTATCTCCATTAAAGGTTTCTATTTTTCCTATATTCCATCCTGCTTCTTTTAAGCCTAATAGTATATAGCTGAGTACTGAGTTGGTTCTCATTGATCCCTGATTGTAAACTTCTCCTGATTTTCCATTTTCTGCAAGGGTCATGTATCCGTTTACTATGTCCTTTACATGGGACCAGTCCCTGAATGCATTTAAATTTCCAATTGTAATCTTGTCAATTTCTCCAAATTTCAGTTTCATAACCTGGTTGGTTACAACAGATGTTACAAACATCAGTCCCCTTCCAGCTCCTTCATGGTTAAAAGCTCTTGAAACCACTGTATTCAAACCATAGGAATGGTAGTAATTTTGCATTAAATGGTCACCATAGACCTTGGAAACAGCATAAGGTGACATTGGTCTTAGTGGATTGGTTTCCTTGATTGGTACTTCTGGAATATTTACAGGTTCGGGAAATATGGTCCCATATTCTTTTTTTGCCTGTTTATACTGATCTTCTGTTGAAATTACAAGCCCATATTCTTCGCTTGAACCTGCGAAGACTACTTTTGCATCTGAATCTGTTTTTCTGGTTGCATCCAATAGGTTAGCAGTCCCTATACAGTTTATCATCTGTGTTTCAGGTGAATTTTCAAATGATCTCGGAACAAAGGATTGTGCTGCTAAATGGAATATATATTCGGGTTCTGATATCTCCAGTGCATTTGTAAGTGATGTTATTTCTGTTAGATCTCCTTCAATTGTTTTGACACTGTTTTCGATTCCATGATCAATTAGGTTTTTGGCTTTGGTTCCATCTGCCCTTCTTCTGATCAATCCATAAACATTAGCTTTTTGATTTAATAATTCTTCTGCAAGGTAGGATCCTGCAAATCCACCCACACCTGTGATTAAAATATTTTTGTCTTTCCAGTTCATTCAATACCTCCATTCCCAAATGATTAGATTTTTTTTATCTTAAAGAATTTTTTTTATAAATTTAGTTTTATTTTAATTTTGGTAAAATATTTGAAGTTTATATTATTGTTTTCTCATTTTCTGTTGGATATATTTTTTGTATATTGTATATCCTTGTTAATAACATGGTTTAAATGCTCTAACAATCTTTCTCCTGCATGATCCAATGTCCAGAAATTTTGAATGGTTTCAACAGATTTTTTACCCATATTATACCTTTTATATTCCTTTGAAAGCATTTTTGTAACTGCTTCTGCAAATAATTCTTCGTCTCGGTCTATTAATAGTCCCGTCTTTTTATGGATAACTGTCTCCCTTACTCCTCCTTCTTTAACAGCAACTACCGGTGTTCCACAGGCCATTGATTCAAGTGGTACCAGCCCAAAAGGTTCGAGGTATGGAGAATACACAACCATTTCTGCCTGGTTGTAGAGAACAGCAAGTTCATCGTCGTTTATTAAACTTTTTATTTCCATATCAACACCCAATTCTTCTGCATGTTTTTCAAGATAAGTTTTCCATGGAGGGAAACTTGAATTGGAAACAACAACAAGTTTGGGGCGTATCTCTTTATCTATAAGTGCAATAGATTCAACAAGGAAGCCGTGACCTTTTTCAGGTGTGAATGTTCCAACTGAGAGTATAAATTTTTCTACGGGTACATCTAATGGTTTAAACATTTCAGGATCAACTCCAAGATATGATACATGGGAGTTGATTCCATACATTCTCAAGATGCTTTCCCTTGAAAAGTATGAGTTTGAAAGTGTATAATTAGAGTAGAATGAATTGGTTTTATCTATGCTAAGACCTCTTTTAACTACAATTTTACTTCCTAAACCCTTTAAAGAACCTATTATATTATTTTTTTTCCGTGGGAATATCATCTCTGATACAGCATCATTTCTAAGTGGTTGCTGGCAGTAAAATATCATTGGTTTTTTTATGTATTTGAGTAAGAATGGAGCCATTGTGTACTGGTCCTGTTCAGAAAAAACAACATCATATGGACCGTTATTTATTACATCTGCCATAATTTGTTCTGTTTTCTCTAGATCCCTGAGTGAGATATGTTTTACAGCAGGAGGTATGTATTTGATTGTGGAGTAAATTGAGCCTCCCAGAGTTTTTGGAACTGGAAATACATGAACATGACCAACTAGATCTCTGAGGGGTAGAAATTCTTCGTTAGCTGTTGAAGGCACGAAAACGTCTACCTGATTACCTGTTTTTGTTAAGTATTCCACATAACCATAAAGGGCTCTTTTTGCCCCACCAGATGGTAAATTATGAAAAACTGCGATTTTCAATGGTTCATGCATATATGATACCTCAAATTTTTTTATTGAAAGAATTCTATTTTATATTGATGAATGGTTTGTTAAATTATAATTTAATGAATTTTTTTAATCCAGATAGCTTAATTTAATAATTCTTATTTTATCTGTAATGATATTGAATTTTCTTTGGGTGTTTAAAATTTATTAGGGTCCTCTTAAACCATCTAAAGCGCCTTTAATCAAACATTTAAATCTTTTAAAATCCCGTTGATTTACAAGGTAATCCAATGATTCATACCATAAACGGTACCCAAAGAAGTAAATTAGGAAGTAATAGTATTCATTTCTTTTGGCATGTTCCTTTATAACATATATTCTGTTTCTGTTAAGGTAGTAAATTTTGAAATCACTTGCACTTGATGCGCCATATTTATGCCATATTCTAGACTTAAAGGAGTAAACTGATTTATATCCATGTTTTAATCCGGTTAAACACCAGTTAACATCTTCCCAGTACATGAAAAAATTTGAATCTAGGCACCCCACTGTGTTGATAACTTCCCTTTTACAGAGTAAACATGCCCCTCCAACATAGTCCATTTCAATGTAAATATCATAATCTCCATTATCTTGGGTGTTTGAAGCTAATTCATTGACAATTCCGTGTTTAAAATCAACATCCCCTCCACCAGCAGCTTGAAGTACTTCATCTTGGGTGTAGAAGTAGGTTTTTGAGCCTACAAAACCATATTTTTCGTTACTTTCAGCTGTTAAAACCATTTCAAGCAGAAATTCAGGGTCAACAACTGTGTCATTATTGAGTAACAGGATATAATCAGGGTTTAAACTATTTAATGCATAAGCAATTCCAATGTTATTTCCCTTTGCAAACCCATAGTTATCCTGATTTTTTATTAGGTTTAAGACTTTGTTTGAAGAATCTTTAATTAATTCTGAATATTTTTCGGAGGTTATGTTTTTTATATCTTCTTCTGTGAATTCTAATAATTTTATTGGTTTATTTTCAGTTTCATACGTGAAAAATTTAGATTCAACTTTTAATTGACCATTACAGTAATCCTTTATATTTAATATGGAATTATCTGTTGATGCATTGTCCACCAGTACTACATTATAATTAGGATAGTTTATGCTGTAGAGGGACTCAAGACATTCAATAGTGTCTTTCGAGCCATTCCAGTTTAAAATAATCACAGATACCCTTGGATAATCTTTTAACATTATTATTCCTTTTTCTATTTATTTATCCAATGAATCTTGGAAATTCTTTTCAAAAACATCAACTACTCTTTCCCATGTAAATTTCTTGGCTGTTAAAATCCCTTCTTCTTTTAATTTCTTAGCTAAATCAGGATTATTATACATCTTTATAATGGACTCAGCGATTGTTTCATGTTCTTTAGCATGTACCATTAATGCATTTTCCCCATGCACAACAAAGTCTCTGACTCCTTTGCAATCTGTTGTTATAACAGGTGTACCACATGCCATTGCTTCAAGTGGTGGTAGTCCATAACCTTCCATGTGTGATGCAAAAACGAATAGATCGCTTGAACTGTACAGTTCTGCTAGTGTATCATCACTAGGACTTTCAAAGAAGGTATATTGAAATTTGAATGTATGTTTTTTTATTAAGTCATTGAATGTGTCTTTACTGCACACTATAATTGGATTTATTTCAGGTATTTTTTCAGATACAATGTTCAAAGCATTAATTAAGTCACTATCTCCTTTGTAATCAAATCCTCGGAAAATTCCCATTATTTTGTAGCCTTCAACATCTTCCAGTATGGTTGTGCGGGGGTAAAATACATTGTGTTCAATTCCAACACCTGCAACAACTGCATCTTTACTGTAATTTTCCATTATCCATTCTTTAAGCCATGTTGAAATTGTGATAATGTTTAAGGGCAGGTAAAGACTTTCTTTAAATAGCATATGATAGTAGTTGCCATGTTTTTCTGCAAGTTCATCAAAATCCATGAAAAAGTAGAATTGCTTTCCCTTATTGCTTCTGAACACTGCAAATGAAGTAAAAAACCATGTTGCAACATTTATATCACAATCAGGAATTGCCTCTGTTAAGGGTTTTATAAGATCTGCTTCAAATCCCATCTTCATCTGGCCTAAAACAGGACTTATACTACTGTATCGTAATGATTCTCGCGATTTTAATTGTTTAAGTGGATTCAGTATTCTTATGAAGTTGGGTTTTTCAACATAGTTAACTTTAGCAGTAATTGGAAACCATGTATGATCACCTTCAAGTGATGTTATAATAACTTCATGACCCCGTTGGGATAGTCCGTTTGCAACTTCAAATATGGCTCTGACACCGCCTGTCACTGATGTTGAATAGAGTGTAAAATTAATTTTCATATAGATCTTACCTTTAAATCTTTTTTATAATTATTTTTAAATATTCTTTTATTCATTAATTATAATATTAATCTTATTTTTAATCTATAAATCCTTTATAAAAGTTTTAAATTTTCATAATATAAATTAAATACTATTTTGTTTAGATTAGAATCCATCATATACTAAATTTTAATAAAACAATCTTTTGTAACAATCATTATCTTCGAATTTCAGTTTATGGGATTTTACAATTAGAATTATCTGACTTAATGTAGATAAATAAAAATATTTATATATATTCTTGTTGCATCCAATGTATACTATCCTTTGATACATTGATAACAGATTTTTAATTATTCAAATTGAATTATTATAAAAAAATCTGTTTTAAATTATGTACTGTGCAAATAATTCATTAATTAGTATATTTTATGAATTAACAATCTAATTCAATTTTTTAAAATTTTAGGATGTAATCAACATGGTAAAGAAAAAGTATGTATGCATATTCCCGGGGTTATTGAATTATCATCTGATAAAGGATGTGGGATTACTCCCCTATACCATGGGCAAATTTTTTAACTACAATTCAAATATTCTCACCTACAACAATGATAATTATAGTTATCTGGATAATGAGCTGAATGGAAATGATTTAGATCTTATTTATCTTGAAAAAAAATTTAATACAGAAACTCGTGATGTAATATACTATTTATTAAAAAATTCTAGAAATATAGATGTGCTCCAATCTTTTAATCTACACGATACACTTGGACTTTTTATCTTCTTTTTTATCTACAAAATATTGAACAGAAAGGGTAAGGTCTATGTGAAATTGGATGCTGATGATTTAATAATATCATTATTGGTTGAGAAAAAGGGTATTTACAGGTATATGCAAAATTTTATGATAAAACACCTGATTGATGTTATGAGTGTTGAATCTACTAGATCATATGAAAAACTAATAGAATCTAATACAATACCTTCTGATAAGCTTATCCAAATCCCAAATGGCATTTCTATTAAATCCAACATTGAAATTCAAGAAAAAAAGAATTATATACTAAATGTGGGACATTTAGGATCAAAGGCAAAGGCAACAGAAATTTTATTGGATGCATTTTCAAAGATTGATAATTTGGAGGATTGGAAATTAATACTTGTTGGAAGTATTGATGAATCATTTAATGGATATATAGATGATTATTTTAAAATAAATCCTCATCTAATTGATAAAGTAATATTTAAGGGTTATATATCTGATAGGGATGAAATTTACAAGTATTATTCTGAATCGAAAATTTTTTGTTTCCCTTCAAGATCTGAAAGTTTTGGAATAGCATTAATTGAATCTGCTTATTTTGGAAATTATTTACTTACAACAGATGTTGGCGGTGCAAAGGACGTATTAGATGTAACAAATTATGGTGAAATTATTAAAATGGATGATAGCAATTATCTTGCAGGAAGATTACAGGAATTAATTTCAAATCCGGAAAAATGTGAAAAAGATCCATATGAATTGATGGCACAGGTAAATGATAAATTTAATTGGGCTAAACTATGTGAAAAGATTGATAAAAGACTAAATCCCTAAAAAATTTATTGGGTAATTCTTTTTTTAGATTAATTTTAATTATAATTAATCTCTGCCCAACATTTGTTTAAATAAATTGATATCTTCTTCTGAAAATGTTTTTAGGAAGAATAAAACTCCAAAATATATGATGGTAGCTATTACTATCACTATTATTAGATTTATATTTACCAAAGCAACGAATAGGCCCATAATTAAACTTGCAATCACTGGTTTTACCAATATTTTATGGACGGGGATGTTATATCCATTCACATTCATTATATGGAACCAGAATACGCAAGCTGACAGTTCTGTAAGAACTGTTATGAAACTAGCTGCAATAAAACCATATTTTGGTAGAAGAAGTAAATTTAATATTATATTCAGTGCCATGACAATGAATGCTGATTTTACCATTTGGCTTTGCTTGTTAATTGAGTTAATTGCTGTTCCCAGTATATAATTCACAAATATTATTGGTATTGACCATATTAGTATTTGAAGAGCAATTATTGATTGTGAAAACCCTGATTTGTAGATAAATAATATCAATGGGCTGGCAATTAGAGTTGTGCCCACTGCTATTGGCAGACCAATTATAATTAGATATTTAAACGATTTTTCGTATGAAATCTTAAGTAAGTCTTTTGATGAAACATTAAATCTTGATAACAGAGGGAACACGGATATTACATAGACAGATGGTAAAAACATTAACGCACTCATCAAACCGTAGGCAGCATTGTAAACTCCTACAGCTTCATTTCCATTTATTACCTGGAGTAGAATTGTATCTATTCTAAATGCAATCAACAAAAAAACACCTGATAGTGTCAGGGGAATGGCTTCAATTATCAGAAACTTCCATAAAGTAATGTCTATATCTATTTTAGGTAAAATGAACTTCCATGCACAGATGATTATGCCAAAGATTAAGGAAACTATGCTTGCAATGAGGTAGATAAGGGCAAAATTGGTTATGGACATCTGATAGTAAATAATCAATAATATACCAGAAAACATTATTATACTGTTGATAATCTGTCCAATTGATTGATACTCCATTTTTTCATATGCCTGGAAAACCGAGTAGAAAATATTGGTAAAAGCACCCACAACAAAGGATATTGTTATAAAATATACTACAACGGCAATTTCAGGAGAATAATGTTCTATATATACAATTAAGAACATCAAAACCAAGGTAATGGTACTTAAAGCTATTTTAAGAACAATAGTATTCCCAATATATTTATTTGCCAATGATTTTTCTCTTGAAACTTCTCTGGTTGTCAGTGTACTCAGACCCAATTCTGTGAAAATTGATAGTAGAGCTCCTAAAGCAAGAGCAGTGGACAATATTCCAAAGCCTGTTGCTCCAAGGTAACGTGCAGTATATATTGTATAAAAAAAGGCCAATATATAACTTATAACCTGGGATAAAAGTAAAATTGATGTATTTTTTGCTATTTTACGTACTGCACTCATAAGATTCAATTCCTACTATTAAAAAAGATAAAACTTTGAAACTCTAAAAAATTAATTATTAAAAGAATTTACAGTGTCTGAAAGGTCGTCAACAAAATCACCTTTTGGTACATATCCTATTGACCTAGCCTTTGATATGTCTGCAAACGAATGTTTAATTTCTCCTGCACGTGCATCTTCATATTTGGGTTCAATATCTTTACCCATAGTATTTTTAACTAGTTCAAAGAGCTGGTTAATTGATGTACTTTTCCCTAGACCAATATTGAACACACCAGTTTCCTTGGATTCTGCTGAAAGAATATTCGCTTTTACAACCTGTTTTACATGCACAAAATCTCTTGTCTGTTCTCCATCACCATATATAACAGGAGTTTCGTTTTTAAGAAGTTTATCAACGAAAATTGGAATAACTGGAGCATAATCTGATTCAGGATCCTGTCTTGGCCCGAACACATTGAAGTATCGAAGTGAAACTGTTGGAAGTCCATATATCTCAGAATATACATTACAATATAGTTCTCCAGTTGCCTTTGCTACAGCATAGGGTGATAATGGATTTATTGGAATTTTTTCACTTATTGGAAGTGATTCAGTTTCACCGTATACAGCAGAAGAAGATGAAAATACCAATTTTTTAACTCCACATTTCCTTGCAGCTTCAAGAACCTTCAAAGTTCCTGTTACATTAATTTCGTTACATCCAATGGGATCCACAACACTCTGTGTAACACTGGTCATTGCCGCCATATGAAATACATAGTCTGCTCCTTCAAAAATATTTTCAAGGTTCATCTTGGTAATATCACCAAGGTTTGTGTCTATTTTTGTAAAATCGAAGTCCTTAATATTCTTAATATCTCCTGATGACTGGTTGTCTACTATAACAACGTCGTTGTTTTCATTTAGTCTCTCAATCAAATGGGAACCAATAAATCCAAGACCGCCCGTAACAACTACCTTTTTATTTTTCATTTTGAATCTATGCCTCATAAAATTTTTAAAGAAAATTTTAATTCCCAGTTAAAATATGTTTCTTTCATCTATTCACATGACATTCACGTACAAGAAAACTGAACGATATACAGTGTCAGTATTAGGTAGTTTATAGAGTTTAAATTCTAATGTTTGATTATTTCCTGTTTGTGTAGGTTGGAATGAGAAATTTATCTGTTTAGTTTCATTGTTAGAGAGTGTAATATTTTGATTGGAAAGGGTTACACCATTTAATGTTTCAACCAGATTGTAGGTTGTTGTGGACTGTTCATGATTCACCAGTCCAACAGTTATGTTTCCAATTTCATTCACACTTAGATTGGTTGGATAGTTTCCGGCCTTATCTCCTGCTCCTAAAATATACAGTTCAGTAAATTTTTCACCGGGACTTGGATTTACAATTATATAAACAGTTGCTATGACAGCCGCAACAAGTAAAATTACTAAAATTGATGATACAGTTTTATCTAACTTCATTCTAAGCACCGTAAATATATGTTGGTAAAAATATGTTTTAAGTAAATATTATTATTTTAATTGTAAAATTTGATTGCAAATTTCCATTATATTTCGTTTTCCAATGTCACATATAAAAATATTGTGAAATAAATTCTCCTATTAGATTATACTTTAGTTAGCAGATATATTTATAAGATTAATTAATTATTATGTGTTATCAGTTAGGTTCTTTTTTTATTAAGATTTACCCTACAAATTCCAAAAACAAAAAATTGATTAAAACGATTAAAATGTTACTCAACAATCCCCTTCAAATGAATGACTGGAAATTCAGCCAATTCATTAAATTGATATTGGTAGTACAATTTTTACAGTTAATTTTTGTTGGTTTAAATCTTAAAGGAATCAATATCCCTGTTATCGCACAATTGATAGGTTTTATTTATCTCACATTCCTTCCAGGATATTTGATCCTTCGTATATTGAAAATTCATGAAATTGGTAATGTTAAATCGTTACTCTACTCTGTTGGATTGAGTATTGCAAGTGTGATGTTTATTGGATTTATAATAAATATGGCTCTACCACTCATTGGAATTTACAATCCATTATCCATCATCCCGTTAACAGTTTCAATCACATTATATGTGATTGTTCTATCCATTATAAGTTATATATGTGATAAAGACTTTAGTGCCCCTAATAAAATTGAAACCAGTGATTTTTTCACTCTTTCATTCCTATTTCTTACACTTATCCCCTTTGTTGCTATTTTTGGGTCATATTCCATTACTAACTATCATACCAATATAATTTCAATGTTCCTATTGGTTTTAATTGCTTTAACATTTATTTTGGTTGTTTTTGATAAAATACCCAAAAAATGGTATACTTTTACTGTTTGGATTGTATCAATTTCACTTTTATTTGTAAGTTCATTAATATCGCCCTATGTATGGGGTTGGGATATACAGAACGAGTATTATCTTGCAAATCTTGTTATGAACTTTTCATACTGGAATTCTACCTTGCCAGATGCTTACAATTCAATGTTAAGTATTGTGATGTTGGCTCCAACCTACTCACTTTTAACCAACCTGAGACTGGATTATATTTTAAAAATTGTGTATCCCTTCCTGTTTTCTTTGGTACCTCTGGGTCTTTATAAAATATTTAAAACACAGACTAACAACTATAAAATAGCATTTATTGCTGTTTTTTTATTTATTTCCTTTAACACATTTTATATAGAATTACTTGCACTTACAAGGGAAATGACAGCTGAATTATTCCTTGTTCTCTTGTTGCTTCTTCTTCTAAACAGAAAATTAAAAACAAATCTAATGGTATTAATGGCAATTTTCAGCATGGGACTGGTTGTATCACATTATTCAACCACATATTTCTTTATAATAGCACTTATCGGTGTTTCTATATTATTGGCCATATTCAACCTGTCTAAATTCAATTTATCAAGGAATAATATCAACTTCAGTGGAAATAAGACTCTTTTATTTGTTTTACCCTCAATCACAGCTTTTATGATTCTGTTTGCATATTTATGGTACTCAAGTTTTTCCCAGGGATTGGCTGTAAAAGCAATTATTGATGTTTTAACTTATATTAAACAGGATTTCTTTGATATAATCAAGATATCTCTTCAAAATGCAGGAATTGTACCCACCACAGCCATATATGCATTGGTAATATTTTTAATTATTCTTCTTATTGCTGCTGTGATCTACATTCTTAAAATCATATTACAAAGAATGGTTAAAACAAATGACCATGAATGGATAACCAATTTCCTCGATTTAGTAAGGTCTAAACTTAACTACAAAGTTATTGCAGTTGTGGGTGTGGTTGTTTTAGTTGCTTTGACCTTTGTTACGGGACCTCCTAAAACATGGATTGTAACTGTTTTGAGATATTTGAATTTTACAGTTGTATTTTTCACATTCCTGGGTCTTGTAATTGTATTTCTCAATATGCATAGGAACAAATTCCAATACACCTACTTAGCATTTTCAGTTGTAGGAGCTGCAATGTTAATAGCAGGCTTTACAATTCCTTCATTTGAGGGTGCATTTAATATTACAAGGATATATGAAATAGCATTCATAATACTATCTCCATTTTGTGTTATTGGTGGTACTAAGATTTTAGGATCAATATATCATGTAATTAAACATGGAAACATAGATGGTGAAACACCTCTAAAGATATTTTCTATTTTTATTTTGGTATTTATGCTTTTTAACACTGGTTTTGTAAGTGAACTAGCTGGAGAATCAATTCCAATGTTTTTAACTGGAGTAAGTGTCCAATCATCAGATTACTACCCTTTATTTGATTATCAAGAGGCCGACAGTGCACAATGGTTAACAGATAATAAGGTGAGTAACAGTATATATGCAGATGTCTATGGTAAATTCATTTTTTACAGGTTCACACCTAATATTAATGAAATTTCATCCAACAATGGTGTATCAGAATTTACAACATATAATTCAACCAACACCTACATGTACCTAAGAACCTTGAATGTTAACAGTGGTTATCTTGTTGGATTCACCAGCAGAACGGATCGAAACAGGGTTTATAAAGATTTGAGCAGTATAGCTAATTCAAAAAATAAAATTTTCGATGATGGTGGTTCTAGAGTATATTATAAATAATGATTGAATATTTTAGAGATTATTTTAAATTAAATCTGAATCTGGTGAAATTTTTGTTAATATCTCTTTAATAAATTCTATTTGTATAATAATACCATATAACTCCATAAAAGAAACAAATAATTTGAAATTATCTACTCCAATTCAGTGTTGTTTAAAATATTTGTTAAAGCCAGTATTACAACGAATATCATTGTAAAGACAGTTATTAAAGCCATATTCAGAGTGATATCATTGTATTGGTAAAAAATTGACAGTATTGTACCCAAAGCTGTTATACCATACACAATAGCGGCTTCACTCCAAAAAGGTTTGTTATTAATTTTATATTCTTTTTCAGGTTTTATTATATCATATTTAGATATATATACTGAAAATATCTGGAAGAAAACAAATACAACCATGAGCCATCCGAAAAAGTTTGATATTGGAACACCGAAATAAGCTCCGGGAGTCTGCCAGATCCAAAGACCCTGTAATGTTGAGGATATAGGATCAATTGTTAAATCCCACATTACCATTATGAAGGATGCTATAAATGGAACTATAAATATCTGTTTGCCTTCTAGTTTTTTGCTGTATTGACCAGTTAATACATGTGCCAGCATCCATGATAAGTAACCCATTGAAAAATATCCAAATATGATAATAAGCGGAACTGTTAACATTCCTAAAGTGGGCGAATAATGATAAAAACCAAAAGGAAAACCTGTAAGTATGCTCAAGTTTTCAAAAAAGAAACTTACTAATAGAGTGATAATAAAAAAGATTGCAATATTCTTTTGGTTGTATCTTTCAATTCCATTGAAAACAGCTATAATAAAAAGAAGAGCTGTCACAATAAAAGTGTCTATTGCAAGCAGATTTGGATTTTTATAAGTGAAGATCAAAAGAACATTAAAAATGAAAAATACAATGATCAATAACCATCTAATCTTGTTAAATTTTTTCTTATCATTTTGATTAATCTCATTTTTCATTTACTCAACTCCATAAATGAAATTTTGTACAAATAAACTTGATAATAAATTTTTAGGAATTATTAAACTTAAATTTTACTATATTTTTATTAACAATTATATTCTTGTTATAACCTTTTTAAATAGCATTTATCGATTTAATATCGAGTAGATTTATAAAATAGTTTAAATATCAATTTTTTTTGTTGATAATCATTTTTTAATAGAATTTTTTCATAATTGTGAATTAACCAGATGATTTGTAAAAGAATGAGTACGTCTAATTTGAGTGTGTATTGTTTTAAATCGTGTTATTTAGTAAAAATAATAACGGAGTAGGTTTATCCATAATATAATATATCAATAAGCTCTTTGTAAGTCTTAAATTAATAAAATAGCCGTATGACTGTCTTTTTTGGAAAATTAAACCAAAGCATTTATTAGTGATCCCAATTAATCCATTTGTAGGTTTGATAAGATCAAATAAATAATTTTGTTTGATTTTTTCAAACAGGGAGGCGGTATAATTACTAGAAAATTGTTATTGTCAGTGCTAATATTTTTTAGTCTAGCACTGGTTTTGAATGTTAGTGCAAGTAGTGCTGCATCGGTAAATCAAACAAATATGAGTACTAATGTAATATCATCAGATAATCTAAGTGATAACATTAGTTCATCTAATTACTCAGCCGATAAAGCTAAATCTACTTTGAATACTAGTGTCAAAATTGCAACAACAAATGCAACAAAAGAACTAAAGATTAACAGCACAATGGCAGCAGGAGCACCAGTAGTTGTCAATGGTTTAACACTGGCGCAGTTAAAGGATGGAGTTTCCAGAGTTCAAACATTCTTTAATAAGAATAAAAGACTACCGAAATATGTAAGTTTTGGAACCAGACAAATTTCCATCACAACTTTCCAGAAAAACATTGCAACCCAAGGTCTAAAAATAAATACAGTAATTGTGAATGGTTTAACAGTTGCTCAGATGAAAGAAGGAATTTCCAGAGTTCAAGCATTCTACAATAAATATGGTAGATTGCCTAGTACCGTAAGTTACGGAACCAGAAAAATTTCAATCGCAACTTTCCAGAAGAACATTGCAACCCAGGGACTAAAAATAAATACTGTAATTGTAAAACCTAAACCAGTTATTGATACTAGTTCAGTAGCTGCACTTGCAAAATCGCTTACAGCTGGTTCAACATCCACTTATAGTAGTGCTGTGGCTTTATTTAATTGGGTTAGAAACAATATTAGTTATTCCTTTTATTACAACACCAAATATGGTGCATCAGGAACATTGAAAAACAGGACAGGAAACTGTTGTGATTACTCAAATCTTCTGGTTGCACTTGCACGTAATGCAGGAATAACAGCAAGATATGTACATGGAACATGCCAGTTCTCAAGTGGAACATGGTACGGTCATGTATGGACTCAACTATATGTAAATGGCAAATGGTATAATGCTGATGCAATAAGTACCCGAAACTCATTTGGAGTTATTAACAACTGGAACACTGCAACATACAAATTACATAATTATTACACTTCACTGCCATTTTAAATCCCTTTACTATTTTTTTTTTATTTTGTAAATATTCAAATTCATATAAAAAAAATATCATCATAATCTAATAAATATAAGATTCATTTTAAGATTATCCGAGTGATATTGAAATGAGTTTTAAAATTAATGAACATTTTAAACATTTTATTGTATTGAGAATAAAAATTATAAATATATTATGAATATACGTACAGTTATCTTTGTATTTTAGTGGATATTATAAAATATTTCTTAAAAAAGTTTTTATACATGTATAAAAGATTAATAATTTGAATAGGGAGTAACAATCATACACATTCTTTAATTAATAAGTTGAAATAGAAAACATTTATAAATCATGTAGGATGATGTTTTATCATGATTATTCATGCTAATGTATTGATCACCATAGCGAGTTATATACTGGCAGTTGTGTCTGCCATAATTGTGGGACTGATACTGAGAATTCCAATTCTCCCAAAAAGACCTATGAGGCATTCATGGACTATCAGTCTAATATTCCCAACATCCATAATTGCACTTGGATTAACAGCCATTCTATTCAAACTTGGATATGAAGGTCTTCTAGTTGCAGTTGTGATGGGTGTAGTCTCCGCAATCTTTGCTAAATACTTCTTAGAAAGACTCTTACCCAAACCTCAAATGGAGGAATCAAATTGAACGAGATCATTGCCATTATAATAGCTGCAGTACTATCATGGTTAAATTTTGTTTTAATAGACACATGGATGGGACTTCCAGAAAAACCAGGTGTTAAAGGTGCAGATGTTATTGGAAGATCTGTTTTAAAACGGGGTGGAAACCTTGCAGGAGGATTTTTCCAGGGAAACATTGTATGTTCTCCAGATGCATCAGCAGGAACATTACTTGCATCAGCTGCTTGTTACACTATAGGAACTCCTGAAGGTGGTTTAATAGCAGCTTTACTTGTCTATATTGGAAATAGACTCTGCGCAGACCCAGGTTATGCTGGCACCACAGGGGCATTAACAATTACTGCAATAATATTTGCAACATCCTACATAGGAATAGGACCTGCAGATTTCATAGTTGGAATGGTATTGGCAATAGTTACAATACAGGGACTCCACCATCCACTGGCATCAAAATTACTCGGAAAGATAGCCAAAAAAATGGGAAGGCATACAACTTTAACCTGAAGGGGATTATATCATGGTTATCAGAAATTTCGATAATAAATTTAATAATTGTAAAACAACAGGTCGATTATCATGTTGACAATGCTGATCCAGATACTAGGTATAATAGTTCTTTTAATGGCTCTGAGAACACTTTTTGCACAGGATAGATCTGCAAGAATGTTATATTTAAATGCAATGAGCTTTGGAATATCAGGAATAATAGCACTTTATATTCAAACACCCTTTGGTGCTATAATTGCTATAACCTACTTTATTGCTTCGACAATTTGTTCAAATGCCATAGCGTATTCAATTGGAAGAGTTAAGAATGAAATAGTATTGGATGAATAATATTCTGGACAAAATTTCATAAAAAAAATTAAAGGATTGTAAATGGTGTAAATAATGTATCCGTTTCTAGACCTCATAAACTTGACAACAGTATCTGCAGGAGTACTTTTAATAGGTGCTGCTGGTATAATAATGCTCAAAAAACCATTGGACAAGGTTATAATGTTCTCACTATTGCAGGGCGGTTTTATTGGGATGATAGTATCTGCAAAGTACCTGGATGTTGCAATGGTAGCAGCCATATTCGATCCAATTTCCACTGTTATAATGTTAATTGCAATAACCAAACTTGATGAAATTAGAAAGAATAAAGAAAGATCCCAGGAGGACGGGTTCATTGCTTGATGTTTACATATGGTTCTACACCGGCTGTGTACTTGTAATAATAGGAAGCATAGCAACTGTAATAGGACCCGGGGTTAAAGATCCTCTGGTAAGGACTTTGAACACAGAAATTGCTGCAGTTGGAGTTTCACTCATATTTTTAACCTACAACCATACAATAGCACTTGTAACATTCATTGCAGCTACTGCCATAATAACACTAATACTTTTAAGGGCTATTGTAAGATTAGAAGAAATGGGGGCCGAACTTTGAAGAGTATAGGAAGGATATGGAATGCCCTTGCGAATCCTGACAGGATTCCAAGAATTTATGCACTGATACTTGGCATTGTACTGATAGCCGGCTTTATAATACCCCTTGCATTGAATGATAATCAACTTTATCCCAGACCAGAACCACAGAACCAGATAAATGCTCAAGATCCTCTGGCACCATACGACCGAGGAGGAGTACCCTTCCAAGAAAGGGGAATAGTAAAGGCCCAATACCCACAATTTTTACCATCAATAGGATTGATAACATCGTATTTATCTCCAATAGCAATTGGTGTTAAAAATACAACATTATACTATGGAACTTCTATTTATTCATCACCAGGTGGACTTATAGACGAAATCCTCTACTACACAAGGGGATTCGATACCGTACTAGAATCAAGCATACTTATGATGGCATTTGTAATAGCTTCATGGGTTGCAATAAACTTCACAATGAGGAGGGAAGACTGAATGTTGGTATTGGTACCCTCTGTTGTTTCACCAGTAGTAGTTGCACTCTATATACCAGCTATATTTGTTGGGCTAGTTGTGGCTTTAATAGGATTATTTGGCATATCAGTTGAGAAAAACGATCTACAAGTTCTTATCCTTACAGATATTGTTGGAATTGCAATGTTAATAATTGTTGCAGCGGTTGGAACAGACCTTGCTGAAGCATTAATACTTCCAGGGCTGGTTGTTGAACTTGCAGAGATCATGGCTATTAGTGAAATATTAATGAGCAGGGAAATACGAAAAACAGGTAAAGCTGTTGCCCTCATACCAACACCCCTAAACTTTGACATGGAAATACTTCAAACAGCACCAGTATTCATTGCAATAATATTGGTAATATATGGAGCATTCCTCTCAGGATTTACAGGTGGAGCAGTAGCCGGAGGAGGAATACTCTTCTATGTGCTATCATTGACCGTGCGTGGAGTACCTTCAACACTTTGGGAAGGTATTGCAGGAGCATCAGGTATTGCATGGTGTTTATGGCTTATTGGATTTTTAATACTCTTTGTCTTCCCACAATACTGGCTATTAGGATTAATGCTCGCAGCATTCGGAATATTTATTAAGGTAGCATTTAAAGCCGGTTTAATTGGTATTATGAACAGAGAAGAATTTAGAAAGGAGTAAATTTATATGGATATATCAATATTAGGCTCACAAATAATTGGAATCATACCCCTTGGAGATATTGTATTTTATATGACCTCCTTTAACCTTTTCATGTTTGCAGCAGTCTTGGCCTTCACATTCATTATAGCGATCAGTAAAACAGAAACCCAAGTTGAAGCCGAATTTGGTACATTGGGAGATAGAGAGGTAAAAGTTGCTAAAAATGAATTCAAGATCAGAAGATTCCTTGCAATAGTATGCGGACTTGCAACTGCAGGTGCAATGATAACAGGGGATCTCTTCGATTTCACACTTTTTGTATGTTTAATTGGAATAGTTAATATTGGAATTGTAGGTGCAGTTAAACAGATAGATGTACTTGATTCCGCATTCCAATACGGACTAATAGCAATGATGGCAGCTACACCATTATTTGCAGGTGCCGCACTTATATTAGCCTCAACAGGTAGCATTAGTCTATTACAAATTAACAGTCTAGCATTCACAACCCCAATGATGCTATTGGGTTCAATATTAATATTTATCGGTGTTGCTGGAGAAACTGGTGTTGCACCGTTCTTTGCTACCAAAGCAGAAATGTTCAGAACACCAGGTTCACCATTTTTACTTATAATACACCTGAGCTCCCTTTTAATAATTGTAAGAGCTATAGAAATACTTCTCATAATCAACAAACCATTTTAAGGTGAAGAATAAATGGATAAACTCAAAACAACCAGCTGGATACTTCTAATATTATCATTAGGAAGTATTGCATACGCAATGATTTATAATCCAGCAACCTGGATTGTATATGCAATTTCCCTCATTGGAATACCTGTGGCCATACTCTCCTTTGGACTCATTGTAATGGCAAAGGGTAGTAAAGAAGAAGAAGAGGACAAAAGAAGGGAACCATTCATTGGATACTAAAATAGGAAATGAATATGAAATTTATATTTAATAATAGGTTCGATAACAATGGATTCTAATAAAAACAACATAAAAATGCAATTGATAGAATATCAGGTAAAATAATCGGTGATCGCATGAATTTAATGTCAAACATCCTACTAAACGTTCTTATTGCATTTCTGATAGGAAGTATCCTATTCGGACTTCAACGAAAGATAATGGCAAGAATACAAGGAAGGCCAGGGCCACCTGTTATCCAACACCTTTTACACACACTGAAATTCTTTATTAAAGAATCTGCATTTCCAAGAACAGCTGCGATGCCATTTTATATTGCAATAACAGCAATGTTAAGCCTTATATGGGTTGCAGCTGTAATTGTTGGTCCAGTTACAGGTGGATCACTTCTGTTGATATTCGCTATATATGCAATACACAAAATAGTTGAACACAATGCAGGGTCATCATCTGGATCACCCTATGGTAAACTCAGCTGTGTTAGGGCTGTTTACTCTGCAGCAGCAGAGGTTCCATTATTTGCCGTTCTAATAATAATATACTTACAAGCAGGTACAATGAACATTACCGGTATTATAAACTACCAGTCCATACATGGACCACTAATCTTTACAATACCATTAGCAGCCTTGATGTTCTTTGTGTTAATACTTTCAAAAGCACCGTACAGCCCATTTGCAATAACAAAAGGTAAGGACATTATATCCGGTTACGAAACAGAGCACTTTGGGTTACTTAGAGGTTACCTGATGATGTCAGAATCCATTGCATGGTACATGTTACTCTGGATATTCCTAACTGTCTTCCTGGGTCCTATAAGTATACCAGTATATCTGGTTGGAATGGTTGTTTTAAGTGTTTTAGTTGCATTTATTAATGCTGTTACACCACTTCTAAATCCTAACCATTCTGTTATGATGCAAGTTACATTTGCATTTGTTGGAATAGTTGGTTCGGTTGCTTTGCTCATGATATAATCAAAAATTTATCAAAAAATAATTAATTAAATATAAATTTACTAAATATAAAGAGGATTAAAAAATGGATAAACAAGAAAAAGATGTACTGTTCCTAATGGCCCTTGCAGTATCAGGAGCGGTACTTGCAAGTGGATTGGCAGCATTTCAACAATGGATTATTGTACTGCCCCTAACAATCGCAGTTTTCTTAATCATGATCCTGACACTTTTCCAGTACAAACATAAATTTGCACATCTTGCAGAATCAATTGAAAACTGGGCCATGATAATCGTTTTAATAGGCATAATAATATCCTTTATCTACCTCTACAGGCCTGTATAAAAATGGTGATCCAATGAACGAAACAATTTATCTAGTATACATAATTTCATTTGTATTGGGATCCATAGTGGGTCTTGTACTAAGCTACAGAAAATATAAAGCACCATATGTCACCAAAAATATCGATGTTATTGCCCTTATAATTGCAATTATAGGTTGGACACTGGCAATTAACAGCCAGTTCTTGACATTTATACCGTATTATATATCTATCACAATTGGAGTATTCTTTATAGCTATGGTACTTGGAATGAGACCAGGTTATGGTAGATACGAAACAGTTCTCGGATTTATAGTATCAGCCTTTATATGGGCTATTGGGATGGTGTTGTTATGAGTGGATACAAACCAAATACAAAAATTGAAAACGAAGAACTTCTCATAACCATGAAAAAAAGGATTCTTGCCAGCTATAAATGGCACAAAGATGTCATAGTACCATTTGCAACTGAACTGGAAATATCTCCAGAGGAACTGGAAGAAATCCTCATGAAAAGATTGGACATGTCCAGTCTTGAAGCAATAAATCCCAGGTTTGAATCATCTAAACTTAGATGTATCAAAGAAAAAATACATTCCGATCTAAGACTATGCTGGCTCTGCGATGTAATGAACATCCTCACAGAAGAGGAATCAGAGAATATTAAAAATAGAATAGCATATGAAGTGCTAGAAGAAAACAAACCCTACGATAAAGCCATAGAAGAAGGCAGAAAAGATTTACTTGAAGATTTAATGAAATAATATTTAAGAGGTAAAGAAATGTTAGATGGTCTTAAAGACATTATAAGGAAGAGTTCCATACATGTCTGCCTTATAAATACAGGAGGTTGCAATGGTTGTGACATAGAAGTAGTTGCACTACTATCACCACGTTACGACATTGAACAGTATGGTATTTACGTTCACAACAATCCAAGGGAGGCAGATGTCATCCTTGTAACCGGTGCAATGGCAGAACAATGGAGAGACAAACTCCAAAGAGTATATGCAAAGGCACCTGAACCTAAAATAGTGGTTGCAATTGGTAATTGCCCACTTACTGGTGATGTTTTTAATCAGGAAGGATGCAGTATATACGCACCTGTATCTGACTTTATACCCGTGGCTGCGGAAGTTTCAGGCTGCCCACCGCGACCATCAGAAATACTGGCAGCCATTTTAGCTGTGGGGCCAGATGCACTTGCAGCAAGAGGGAGGGAAAAACTATGATACTTCCTATTGGGCCAATACACCCCGCTTTAAAGGAACCATTACGTTTAAAACTTAAGACCCGGGGAGAAAAAGTTTTAAGTGCTGAAATAGATTATGGATACATTCATAGAGGTATTGAAAGGATTATGGAGGGTAAAACCTGGCAGAAAGGAATATTCTTGTCTGAAAGGGTATGTGGAATATGCTCCTACATACACACACAAACATTTGCAGAGACATTTGAAAGAATAGCAGGCGAAACTGCACCAATAAGGGCACAGTACCTAAGGGTATTAACCAATGAACTCGACAGGATACAGAGTCATTTACTTGCAAACTCAACCTACTTCAAATCAATGGAACATGAAACACTTTTCATGTATATGCTCGCTTTAAGAGAACCTGTTATGGATGCTATTGAATTTTTAACAGGTAATAGAGTTAACATGGGATGGAATGTTGTTGGTGGGGTTAAAATGGATGTTAACCAATCCCATATGGATTCCATAATGGCAATAATGGTTAAACTTGAAAATGAATATGGTCGATACGTTGAAATGTTTGAACAAGGGCCACTTGTTGGTTTAAGATCCCATGATGTAGGAAAGATGACTCATGACCAAGCAATAATGGCTCGGGCTGTTGGACCTACTGGAAGAGCATCAGGAATCAAACATGATGTAAGAGAAGACCATCCAACCTATAGAGACCACATGGACTGGAAACCTATTTGGAGGAAAGAAGGGGATAACTATGCCCGTACAATGGTTAGGTTCGATGAAATATGGGAATCCATAAGTCTGATTAAACAGGTCATAGAAAACCTACCAGCCGGTGAAGTTCGAAAAAAAATTGATATACCTGCAGGAGCAGGTGAATGGAGAAATGAAGCACCTAGGGGAGAAGTAACCTACACCATTGAAACCAATGGAAATCTTATAAAAAATGTTTCAATAAGAACCCCTAGTATCATGAATATAGATGCATGTGCCAAGTACATGCTAAATGATGTTGCAACAGTTGCAGATGCTGTGGCTACATATGCAACTTCAGATCCTTGTATTGCATGTACAGAAAGGGTTATAATTTTAGATGAAAAAGGAAGGAACCTGGATTTCCACGGTGTCCACAATATAAATTCCAAGTTAAAAGGATGATATAATATGTCTTCGGTTATATGGTATCTATACGAATTTGCAAGAAAGTCATGGGCTCAGAATTTTGTAGCAGCTAAGAGCAACTCTGAAATAATGGACACACCATCAAGGTTCAGAAATTTTCCAGAAGTCCATAAAGAATACTGCATAGCATGTGGAGCGTGTACAGCAGCTTGTCCTGCACCAATGGCGATAAAACTCGTGAGAGATGAGGATAATTCAGGTGAAGAGGGTTTAACCTACCCTGTAATAAACAACAGAGGTTGCATTAGATGCGGGTTCTGCGCAGAGGTCTGTCCAACAGACCCTAAAACACTTACATGTGGTGAGAACCACTTGATAAGGGAAAAATTTACGATTCTACCTGTTGACAAAAAGTTTGTTATAGACGATTACCTATGTATACGCTGCAAAAAATGTATGAAAACCTGTAAAGTTGGAGATGCAATTGTTGAAGACGATAATAAAATCCTCATTGACCAGTCCAAATGCATAGCCTGTGGTGAATGTATAAAAACATGTCCAGTAAAGGGTGCTATCAAGGGAATACATATATCACATATAGAAGAACAGAAAGAAATTATAAACCTTGTTGTGGATAGTTTAGAGGCATATATAGAAGCTGAACAGGATAATATTAAACATGTAACTGGTGGAGAAGTATTTAAACTCGACATGCCAGTTCAGGATATAATGGGAAAGGCCAGGGAAATATTATCAGACGATGATTTAATTGATGACATAATCGAAAATATAACAGACAGATTAAAACTTAGGGTTATAACTTGGGACAAGGATAAATGTACAGATTGTAGGTTATGTGTTAAAGAATGTCCATCCCATGCAATTAGTTACAGCGCTGAAGAAGGTGTTGTAAGGGACACAGATAAATGTTTGAGATGCAGTATATGCTACCAGACATGTCCATTCGGTGCCATTGGATATTATATTGCAAGGTTCTTATACAAACCATCTGCTGAAGGTGAAAGTATCATACATATAACAGTTAAATCATCAGACTTACCAGTAAGGAGTTGATACCATTCCAACAACAACTAATAACACTAAAAAATATTGTAAACCTCTCAGAGAAGTAGAGGTAGATTACAAGATTGATCACAGTAAATGTGAGACATGCGAAGATAAACCATGTCTACTTTCTTGTCCTGTGGCTGCCATAAATGAATCAGTAAACGGGGAAATTGAGATCGATGACAAATGTGTTGGATGCGTTTTATGCAGGGAAGCCTGCCCATATGATGCAATAAAAATGGAAACAACTCTTTCTGAACCAATAAGGGAGAATATACCCAATATCAACACCAAACTATGCAGACAATGTGGATCTTGTGTAAAAGCATGTAAAACAGGTTCAATTCAGTTAATTTCATCAGGAACTGAAGAAGCTCACAGCGAAATAAATGAAGATACATGTGTGCGCTGCGGATACTGTGCCCGAGTCTGTCCAACAGAAGCAATTAAATATGGTGAAATACTCCCAAGATCTGTTGTGGGTGGAAAGGCAATTGTTGTTGATCAAAAAAACTGTATAGGATGTATGACTTGTACCCGAGTCTGCCCATCCAAAGGAGCCATAAACGTTGGAAATGTGAGTAAACTCCCTTTCATAAACCCATCCTACTGTGCAAGATGCGAGGAATGTATGAATGTATGCCCTTCAGCAGCCATCAGATATTCATCAAGAAAAAGGGCTTACCAGAATTTCAGTAAAATAAAAACCATGGAAATTGTATCGGAATTGCTTGAAAAAGAAGCAGGTAAACTTTCAAATGATGCTGTCAGGATAAATAGTATTCTAAATTCTATTGCAAGAGATGTTGCTCTTAAACATGAAGAAAAAAATTTCTACGAAGATGTAACTGGATTAATAAAGGATGAAATTACATCAATGCTTAATTCTGAACTTGAAATTGAAGATATTCAGGAGATAATTGGAGCAACAACACCAAAACGCGACATTAATGTTATTGAAGAGGATTGTATTGGATGCAGTGAATGTATAGCAGAATGTCCAGTTGATTGTATAGAACTTGAAATACCCTCACCAGTACATATAGACACTGAAAGTTGTGTTTACTGTGGAAAATGTGTTGATAAGTGTAAATTTAATGCCATAACTCTAATCGAAGAACATTTCCAGGTTAAAGATGGTAAAATTTTCTATGTAAGGGAAGAATTACTAAAACCTAGAACTGGCGAAATAGGAACAGATGTTAATGCATGTATGGCATGTGGAGTATGCGTTAAAAAATGTCCAACACAGGCTCTGAAACTTGAAAAAGATGAAGTAATTGTTGATAGTTCTAAATGTATTTTATGTGGAGAATGCGATATAATATGCCCTGTAAATGCAATTAAACTCAAAACAGACACCAATGATATCTGAATATCCAAATATTTTTTTTATTTTCAAGGAGGATTGTAAATTGGGGAAAAAATTTTTTGTTTCTGATTGTGAAGGTCCCATATCAATAAATGATAATGCATTTGAACTTTCAGGCCATTTTATTGAAGATGGAGAGAAATTTTTTGAAATCGTAAGCAGATATGATGATGTGCTTGCCGATGTTTTGAAAAGAACAGGATATAATGCGGGAAGTACTTTAAAGTTAATAGTGCCATTTTTAAAGGCTTATGGTGCAACAAATAAGAATATTATAGATTTTTCCATCGAAAATGTACATTTAATACCTGGTGCAGAGGAAACCCTTAAATTTGTAAACTCAATAATGCCCTCATTTATTGTGAGCACCAGTTACGACCATTATATATTGGCACTTTGTAATAAAACCGGATTTCCCTATGACAACACCTATTCAACCAAACTTGACATGGACTATAAAGACATTGAACCAAAGGAAATTGAACTAATCAGGGAATATAAGAAAGCAATCGTTGATAATCCTGAATTTGAACTATTGGATAAGATTTTCTGGAAGAGAATACCCGAACTTAAAGTAGCTGTACTGATGGATATTGTTAAACCAACAGGTGGTGAAGGTAAAAAGGAAGCTGTTCAGGATATAATCAGCAGATACAAATTAAAAGCTAAGGATCTGTTCTATATAGGAGATAGCATAACAGATGTTCAACCACTAAGATTTGCCAATGATAACGGAGGAATATCAGTATCATTCAATGGAAATGAATATGCCCTTAAAGAAGCTGAAATTGCTGTGATGGCTGAAAACACCACCATAACTTCTGTACTTGCCGATATATTCAACAGATATGGTACAGATAATGTATTTGAATTTGTTGTTAGTTTCAATGAAGATCCAAAAAAAGCACTTGAATCTAGATTTGTAAATCAGTCCCTTGCAAATAAATTAATGGCATCCCAACTGCCACAAGTTAAGATAATAACCTGTCACAATATTGAAAGTATAATTGACAAGAGCTCCAAATTCCGTAATAAATTGAGGGGAGAATCCATTGGAAGATTGGGATAAAATATAAAAAAAAGTCATACATCTTTAAATAGGATTACATTAAAAGTTTAAATTTGTTAAGAAATATTATAATAACATCGTAATTATAAAAGAATCGATATAATTTTGATTTAGATTTAAAATAATCTATTAAGAGTTAATATAGTTGGTTAGGGTATCATGAAAAAAACCACCGAAAATATCCATTTTAAGGTTGAAGACACCTATTGTGAGGCATTTAAGGGTGTTTGCTGCAGGGTTATTGTAACAGCAGAAGACCAAGAAACTGTTAGAAGAGCAGCCTATGATGCAACATCCACACCCGGAACAGTGATTGGAAGAGTTGAAGGCGGTATTGAATCCTGGCTGGAAATGAATCAAACACCAGATGGAAGATACGGTGCAATACTACAATTCTGGTATAACACCGATGACATTGAAAAATTCGAATTGGAGTTATCATACAGAATCAGACAAGACATACTAGTTAAACCATTCACAAGTCTGTTCGATGCATCGATTGATCCAGTTGGAAAGATTGGTACAATGAAGAATATTGGACACTGTGGAGATGGATATGAATGGGAAGAAACATTATACGGGAGAGAAATGATTGTTGTACCCATTGCAATACCTGACTTTAAAATTGAAAAGGAATTAGGATACATGAAAGGTATAATGGGTGCAAATTTCTGGTATATGTGCAGTAAAAAAAAGACTGTAACAGAAGCTGGAAAAGCTGCTTTAAATGCAATAGAAGAGGTTGAAGGTGTTGTTGCACCCTTTGATATATGTTCTGCAGCTAGCAAACCCGAAACTAACTATCCATGGATTGGTCCAACAACCAACCATCCCTACTGTCCATCACTTAAAAGTGTGTTAAATGAAGTTTCACAAGTTCCAGAAAATGTTAACTATATACCTGAAATAGTTATAAATGGATTAAACCAGAAAGTTCTAGAAGAAGGCATGAAAGCAGGTATTAAAGCTGTAATTGATTTTGATGATGTTTCACTTGTTTCAGCTGGAAATTATAATGGATTACTCGGAGAATACAAAATTGATCTAAGGAGTTTGTTTGAATGAAACTTGACGCAGTTGGATTTGGAGCGCTTAACATGGATAAACTCTTCCGAGTTAACAGAATTGCATATGAAGATGAAGAATCATATATAACAGGTTCTTCAGAGTCTTTTGGAGGTTCGGCAGCCAATACTGTTGTTGGTCTTTCAAGACTCGGAATGAAAACAGGTTTTATTGGGAAAGTAGGACCGGACAGAGAAGGAAGCTTACTTCATAACAACCTTAAAAATGAAAACATCGATATCAAGGGAGTTATTTTAACAGAAAATGGAAGAAGCGGAACAGTAAATGGTTATGTTGACAGTGAAGGTCAACGAGCACTCTACGTTGATCCCGGTGTTAATGATTGTATAGGAGAAAATGAAGTTGATAAAGACTACGTTGATTCAACTAAGGTTCTTCATATAACATCCTTTGTTGGGAACTTCAATGAAAAATCCATTGACACACAGAAAAATATTCTTAACGAAATATCATCCAAGGTATGTGTGAGCTTTGATCCTGGAAGACTCTATATTGAAAGGGGTGTTGAATTTTTGGATAAATTTTTTACGCACACAGATATCCTTCTAATCAATCAGGCAGAACTGAATCTTCTTACAACTGGAAAAATAGAATATTCTAGGATTTCAACTGGAATGACCGAAACCCAATTGAATACTGATAAAATTCAAGCAGAATATGGAATAGAAATCGTTGCAGTTAAAATGGGAGATAAAGGATCATTTGTAAGTTCAGGGGAAGAATCCTATTTTACCGATGCCTTTGATGTTCCATGTCTTGATACAACAGGAGCTGGAGATGCCTTCAATGCAGGATTTCTTCATGGTTTTATCACTGGTGAAAGTTTAAAACAATCTGCAATTGAGGGTAACTATGTTGCTTCACGTTGTATAACTGAACACGGTGCAACAGACGGCCTTCCAGACATTGCAAAGCTTGAAAATTTTATTAACAGAAACCAAATCCATTTTTCATAGAAATTGAAAAAATTAGAATTAATAATTATGATTTGCAAAACCATATGTAACATTGAATAATAATAATAATTTTAATGTTGAATACTAATTAAGATAATTGGGATCAAATAATTGTCAAATTCAATTGAAAATATAAAATTCCTTTAAAACAGGAAATATTTGGTAGGTTTATTTGTAATATGCTCTTTGGTTAAATTAAACGATATAGGTGTGATTATGGATATAGTATTTAAAAAAAAGAAAGATGCACTGATTAATGAAGTAGTTGCAAAATCCTCAGATTTTGAACACGGTGTAGAAGATTTTAAAGCAGAAATTGAGAATTGTTCTCTTGGACAGAAATTTATAACCATCTCACCAGAATGTGTAAGGTGTAACCTATGTGTAGAAGAGTGTCCTGTAAATGCTATTGACGATGCAAAAATAACAAAACCTGCCAAAATACTTGAAAATTGTGTTAAATGTGAAATATGTGCACAGACATGTCCTGTTAATGCAGTTAAGGTGATTGAAAGTACATCTGATCTAGATGAGGATGTAACTTACAAGCTCAACACAATAAAGGTACCGCATAGAACCCTTAGAATGGAGAAGATATGTGTAGATAAAGATAAATGTACTTCATGTGGTGATTGTGTTAAATTCTGCCCAACAGGGGCAATAAAGGTACCAGAGGGCGAAAAAGCTGTTGTTGATCTTGATGCATGTATCGGGTGTGGTGCATGTGCGAATGTGTGTGGAGAAGATGCAGTTACAGTTATCAGAAGAATGGGAAATATTTTCAAGACCAAAGACCTTGTTGTTGACGATGATGCATGTGTTGCCTGCGGTGTATGTGAAGAGAACTGTCCTGTTGAAGCAATTAAATTAGAAGATGATAAGATTATTTTTTCAGAAGACAAATGTATATTATGCGAAGTTTGTTCTAAAAAATGCCCTGTAAGTGCATTAAAACTTGAGAGGTTGCCTAAATGAAAGTTAAAGAAATTATGGATAAAGAATTTATTGCTGTTAGCCCTGATATAGATATTGTTGAAGCATCCATTAAAATGGAATCACATAAAAAATTTACAACACCTGTTCTAGATGATGAGAAACATCTTATTGGATGGATCACATCGTTAGATGTTACAAGGGGTCTGAGAGACAATCATAAAAAAGTTAAGGAGATAATGCACTCAAAAGACGATATTGTACATGTACATGAAAATGATGCTGCACGATTGGCTGTACTTGCCGCTTCCAAGCACAAAGTAGTTAGTATACCAGTTCTTGACCGTGAAGATAAGGTTGTTGGAGTTATAAGAACTTTTGATATTGTAGAAACACTTTCCAAATTATATGAAATCAAAGTATCCAAGATATTTGAGGCAATGGTTGATGAATTGAAGGGTGTCACATGGGATGAATTAATGGAAGCATCTGCAATTGTAACCAAGAGGGAAACTGGAAAACGTGTAACAGCCAAAGACTATGAACAAAGAATAAAAAATTCAACCTTTGGGGAAGCAATATGGGCTACAGGAGGACTTGAGAAATTCTTTGTGGGTTTAATTGCCATTGGGGAACTTGTAATAGCAAGAAAAGTTGCAAAGGCCAGGAAATAATTATTTAATTTTTTTAATTTTCATTTTCTAATTCTAATATTTTGTTTAATATGGTTAAGTTAGTTTGGATAATCGTAATTTATTTATACAAGATCGCATAACAATTGTTATATAACAATTGTTAAAGGGGATCTATTATGGGTAAATAATTGATAATCATTAATCTTTTTTTCTTTAACAATTTAGCAAAAAAACTTATCAATAATAAATATGGAGGGTTTTGAAAATGAATTTTGATACACGATCTATACATGCAGGGAGAAAACCAGACCCTATTACCGGGGCAATATCAACTTCTATATGTCAAACATCAACGTTTGCATTTGAAGACTATAACCAACCTGGAGACTATGACTACTCCAGAACGGGTAATCCTACTAGAAATGCTCTTGAAGAGGCCATTGCAAATCTTGAAGGAGGAAACAAAGGATTTGCTTTTTCAAGTGGAATGGCTGCTGTATCAACTGCTATACACTTATTAAAAGCTGGTGACCATGCAATTGTAGGTGATGATATTTATGGTGGTACACACAGACTTTTCAACGAGATAATGACCAAATATGGAATTGAATTCACATTCCTTAGAATGGATTCAAGGGAGAAAATTGAAGATGCAATCCAACCCAATACCAAAATGCTTTGGATTGAAACACCATCAAATCCACTTCTAAACATCACAGACCTTGAAATGATTGGAAATGTAGCTCACGAAAACAAACTGTTAACAGTTGCAGATAACACATTTCCAAGCCCATACTTCCTAAGACCAATAGAGTATGGAATGGATCTTGTACTCCACTCTACAACCAAATACATAAATGGTCACAGTGATGTTATAGGAGGTGCAATAGTCACCACTACAGATGAACTGGCAGATGATGTACATTTCCTATTAAATGGAATGGGTAGCAATGCAGCTCCATTTGACTCATGGCTTATACTCAGAGGTCTTAAAACATTACCACTTAGGATGAAAAAACACGCCGAGAATGCAATGATTATCGCTGAATTTTTATACGAACATCCTAAGGTATCAGAAGTTTTCTATCCCGGACTACCAACACATCCAGGTTATGAAATAGCAAAAAAACAAATGGATGGATTTGGAGGAGTTGTATCGTTTAAACTCAAGTCAGATGTTGCTAAATTTATAAGGGGACTTGACCTCTTTTGTCTAGCAGAATCTCTTGGAGGTGCTGATTCACTTGTTGAACACGCTGCAACCATGAGCCATGCTTCAATGAATGAATCTGCACGTGTTAAAGCAGGTATTACAGACGATGTGATCCGGCTTTCCATTGGTCTTGAGGATTCTTCTGATCTAATAGAAGATCTTGCACACGGCCTAGATGCTTCATGATGGATGGAGGGTTTTTATAAACCTCCCTATACATTTAAAGTTGTTTAAGGTCTTGTTTGAATCAAAAACTTTATATGTAACGATAGTTATATAACAATTGTTAATTGATGTTTTTTCAAAAATAGTATATATTTACTGATTGTGAAGTACTTGGAAATAAAATATTCAGAAGGGCACATTGAAAATTTGGATTTAAACCAAATATCACTTGAGGAACTATTAAAAAATCTAGGCATCGATCCTTTAGAAGTAATTGTAAAAAGAAATGATTCAATAATTCTTGATCATGAAACTTTAGGAAATAATGATATTATACAAATTATAAGGGTTATTCACGGTGGTTAAAATAAAAGTTAGCCAATATAAATAAAATAATTTTATAATTGTTGTTAAATTCAAAGATAGAATAAAAAATTTAAAACAACAATTAACAATGGAGTTTAAAAATGGATAAAAATAGGCCAATAATAGTAAGATACGGCGAGATCGGAGTTAAAAGTCCTGTAGTAAGAAAGAGATTTGAAAAAAAGTTAATATCAAACATTAAAAAGTTGATTGATTGTAAAATAACTATAAACCAGGGCAGAATATTTCTTTTTTCTGAAGATCAAGCAAAAGCAATGGAATCTCTAAAGAAAATATTTGGAGTAGTTTCATTCAGTCCAACAGTCTCTACCGATACCAATCATGATCTAATTAAAAAAACTGTTCAGGATTATGTTAAAGATCTAATTGAAAAGGGTGAGTTTGATCCTGAAAAACCCTTTGCAGTTAAATGTAGAAGAGTTGGAACCCATGACTTTTCAAGCAGGGAAATGGCAGGATTCTGTGGTGCAGCAGTAATAGAAGTAACAAATGCTCCTGTAGATCTATCAAATCCAGAATTCAGACTGTTTATTGAAGTTAGAGAAGATAAAACTTATATATTCCACGAAAAAATTAAGGGACCCGGCGGATTACCGATAGGTACACAGGGAAGAATGATTGCATTGGTATCAGGTGGTATAGATTCCCCAGTTGCAACATATCTCATGATGAAACGTGGATGTGACATAACCATTGTAAACTTCAACAACCACCCATTCACTTCAGGATCTAGTGAAAAAGTAATCAAAATATACCAAAAACTTAAAGAATATGCATCTGGTTCTGAATTAAAACTTTACCAGGTCAACTATGGTGATTTCCTTAAAAAATGTACAGAAGATGCACCACCCCGCATGACTTGTGTACTCTGTAAAAGTGGAATGTATCAGATTGCTGAAAAGATTGCAAAATCTGAGAAAGCACTAGCAATAATTGACGGAAGCAGTGTAGGACAGGTTGCATCTCAAACATTACCAAACATACTTGCAACACGATACTCAACATCCATGCCAGTACTCAGCCCACTTATAGGACTTGACAAGACAGAAATTTCAGAGATGGCCGAAAAAATTGGCACCTTTGAAATATCCATATTACCTGATGTTGGATGTGGAGCGGCTCCAAAACACCCTGAAACCAATGCTGTTCTTGAAAAAGTTTTAGAAGTTCAAGATAAAATTGAAATGGACAAAGAACTTGAGAAAGTCCTATTAACTCTCAACGATATCGCAGTGGAATAGTTATATTATTGAATTTCGAGTAAATTTCAATACTTTTCAGCTTCATTTATTAAAAAAATTTTTTATTGAGGAGGATATATAAAATGGCAATATTTTCAAAAGTATCAGAAAAAGATGTGACAAAGGCAATTGTATCAGAATTTGCAGATGAATTTCTTGAGTACGTGGAAAGTGATGTTATAATAGTTGGAGCAGGACCTAGTGGCCTGATAGCAGCTAAAAGACTGGCAGATAAAGGTGTTAAGGTTCTTCTCGTAGAGAGTAACAACTATCTTGGAGGAGGATTCTGGATTGGCGGATACCTTATGAACAAATTAACAGTTCGTGAACCAGGTCAAAGAATACTTGATGAAATTGGAGTTCCTTATAAAAAGGTCCAGGAAGGACTTTATGTTGCAGATGGACCACATGCATGTTCAAAACTCATAGGTGCTGCAATGGATGCAGGTGCAAAAGTAATTAACATGACCAAATTTGACGATGTTGTTATGAGAAAAGACAGAGTAGGTGGAGTTGTTATTAATTGGACACCAGTATCTGCGCTTCCAAGAGCAATAACATGCGTTGACCCGGTTGCACTTGAATCTAAGATAGTTGTCGATGCAACAGGTCATGATGCAGTTGTTGTTAAATCACTTGAACAGCGTGGTCTTGTTGAAATAGCAGGGTTTGAAGGCATGTGGGTTGAAAAATCAGAAGATGCTGTGGTTGATAAAACCAGTGAAGTTTACCCTGGTGTATTTGTCACTGGAATGGCTGTTGCAACAACCTATGGAAGCACAAGAATGGGACCTACCTTTGGTGGTATGTTACTCTCAGGTGAAAAGGTTGCAGAACTAATCATAGACCAGTTAAAAGTTGATGTTTCAGCTGAGTCTGAAACTGTAAAAATAAAGGGATCCAAGTAAATCAATTAAGAAATATACAATGTATTTAAAATAAATAATCTAAAAAAAATCTCTTACATTTAAATATCTAGTAACATGTTAGAATAATATATTTTTTGTTATAACGATATTTAGCAACCTTATTAATCTGCACGAGTGTAACAATGAATTCAGAGAATATTGAAAAAGAAGCAAAGGTAGTAGCTGTTTCTACCAGTCCACTTACAGGAACAAAAAAGACCAATATAATGCAGGGTATGTTAATTGAAAACCATGGATTACATGGTGATGCTCATGCTGAAAATGAAGCTCACAGACAATTAAGTTTACTCGCAATTGAAAGTATACAAAAGATGCGAGATCTGGGTCTTGATGTTTATCCAGGAGATTTTGCAGAAAACATCACAACAGAGGGAATAATACTAAAAGAACTACAGATTGGAACCAAATTATCCATTGGAAAACAATCAGTGGTCCAGGTAACACAGATAGGAAAGAAATGTTACAACCCATGTGAAATTGGAAGACAAGTGGGAGAGTGTATAATGCCCACCGAGGGAATCTTCTGCAAGGTTTTAGAAGGTGGGAAAATAAGGATAGGAGATGGATTACAGATTATTTGATTAAATATGATCATTTGGATCTTTTTTTTCCATTTTTTTCGCTTAAATCTATATTAATAACAAGGATCAATCTACTTAGAGGAATGATTCCTTTTTTTGAATTACCTTTAAATTAGTGGTTTATTTTAATTGATCCATACCACATAAACAACTGTATCAAAATGGAAGAAAAATAAAATAAAAAACTTATAAAAAAATAGTTGATTTAATTAAGATTAAAAAACAAAACTAAATGAATTGCATTTGTAATTTGGATAAATTATTTCTGTGTTTAAAAAAAATTTAAGATATTTATCTTGATTATTTGGAGGAAATATAATGCTACATGGAACAGAAGTTTTAAAGAAGGGATTTGCCAAGATGACCAAGGGCGGAGTTATTATGGATGTTGTGAATGCTGAACAGGCTGTTATTGCCGAAGAAGCTGGAGCTGTTTCAGTAATGGCACTTGAAAAGGTGCCTGCTGATATACGTGCTGAAGGTGGAGTTGCAAGAATGGCTGATCCATCAAAGGTTCAGGAAATAATTGATGCTGTAAGTATTCCTGTAATGGCAAAGGCACGTATAGGTCATTTTGTGGAAGCACAGATACTCGAGACCCTTGGTGTAGATATGATAGATGAAAGTGAGGTGCTTACACCTGCCGATGAAAAATATCACATAGACAAGAAATTATTCACAATACCATTTGTATGCGGTGCACGTAACTTAGGCGAAGCTTTAAGAAGAATTGATGAAGGTGCAGCCATGATCCGTACCAAGGGTGAAGCAGGAACTGGAAATATTGTTGAAGCAGTAAGGCACAGCAGACAGATATCAAGTACCATAAGAGAACTTAAAGATAAAACAGAAGAAGAACTCTGGACTGTTGCACGTGAAACAGAATCCACACTCAAACTTGTAAAAGAAACAGCCAAACTCGGAAGACTACCTGTTGTGAACTTTGCAGCGGGAGGAATTGCAACCCCTGCAGATGCAGCATTAATGATGCAACTAGGTTCAGATGGTGTTTTTGTTGGATCAGGAATATTCAAGTCAGAACAACCAATACTTGTTGCAAAGGCAATTGTAGAAGCAACTACACATTATAACGATGCAGATATCATTGCTAAGGTTTCAACAGATCTTGGTAAGGCAATGCCAGGACTTGAAATAAGTGACATACCAGAAAACATGAAATTACAAACAAGAGGATGGTAAGGAATATCTTACCTAATCTTATCAAATTTTATCCTAATGTTGGAGAATACCCCACCTATGAAGGTGGGGATTAATCCAACCACTACATATTAATAATAATTTGACAATAAATAATATTATTAGTGATGTCAATGCAGTAGTTAATATATGTGATTTTGCACTAAGATAAATAAAATCTCATCAGTAACCGTAGGAACTACGGAAATTAAAGCTTCTCTGAGAAAACCACAAAGTGGATTCAATGAAGGAAGAAGCCCCTTCCGAAAGGGATGGGTAGTTCACAATTATAACCAGATCTAAAAAATGTTCTTAAAATTATTGGAAAGGATTAATTATGTTGTTTAGAGTTGCAATTGCAAGTAACGATGGAAAAATTATTAATCAACATTTTGGACACGCAAAACAATTTCTTATATTTGATATAGATGATAATGGAGATTATGAATACATTGAACTCAGGGAAAATATTCCAACATGCAGTGGTGGAAATCATACAGCCGCATCAATGGAGTCAACACTCAAACTAATAAAAGATGTTGATATTGTGCTTGTAAGTCAAATCGGCCCTGGTGCATCACAATCCTTGATATCAATTGGTATACAACCATACATAATGCCAATGTTTATTGATGAGGCATTGGAAAAATTAGTTTCCAAATTTATGGTGAAAAAAAGGCAGTTAAAAAGGGAAAATCTTAATAATATCAAATAAAACTTAGTTAAATTACAATTACGTAATATTAACTGATTATTATTACTATTTTCAAATTAATTGAATATTGTAAATTTTAAATGGATAAAATATTAATTTTAATAATATAATTAACGATCGTTAAGTATATATATTAAACCTTTTCTAATAAAAGTTATATAACGATCGTTATTAATCGTTTCATTTTTCTTCGATCATACCCTCGTTATATAAAATTAAAAACAGGTGAAACAATGGTAAAAATACCGGAATTAACAAGGGGAATAGCAAATAATGTGACTGAAACTATAGGAAATACTCCCATAGTAAGGTTAAACAAATTAACAGAAGGATTAAACGCAGATGTTGTGGTTAAACTGGAATCTTTCAATCCTTTATCAAGCGTTAAAGATAGAATTGGTGTTGCTTTGATAGAAGCAGGTGAAGAAACAGGTGTAATTAACAAGGACAGCATCCTTATCGAACCAACCAGTGGAAATACAGGTATAGCCCTCGCATTTGTAGCAGCACAAAGAGGATATAAACTCATTCTAACCATGCCTGACACCATGTCAATTGAGAGAAGGAAACTTCTAACTTTACTTGGAGCAGAAATTGTTTTAACTCCTGGAGCAAATGGAATGGGAGGAGCTGTTGCCAAAGCTGAAGAATTAGCTAAAGAAATATCCGGTGCTGTTTTGCCACAGCAGTTTAAAAATTTAGCCAATCCTAAGATTCATAGAGAAACTACAGCTCCCGAAATCTGGAGAGACACGGATGGAAAAATAGACATATTAGTATCGGGAACAGGAACAGGTGGAACAATAACAGGCGTTGGCCAGGCACTTAAAGAACTCAAACCCGAAGTTAAATTAGTTGCAGTTGAACCTGTAACCTCACCTGTACTTTCACAAGGTATATCTGGACCCCACAGAATACAGGGTATTGGACCTGGTTTTGTTCCAGATGTACTTCAAAGAGAACTTATAGATGAAATTATAACAGTTTCTGATGAAGATTCTGCAAAAACACTTCTAGCACTTGCAAGGGAAGAAGGTATACTAGCAGGTATATCCTCTGGAGCATCAACATATGCTGCATTACAATTAGCTAAAAAAGAAGAAAATAGAGGCAAACTCATAGTTGTTGTTTTACCAGACACAGGAGAAAGATACCTGAGTATGGATTGGGTGTTTGAAGACATATTCAAAACATCAGAAACATCAGATTTCACAGATTAAAATTTGTGAAAATATATTTTCTTTTTTCCCATCGATTAAATAGAGAAGATAATTTTTTTTTTATGAATTCTTTTTTTGAAAAAAAAATATAAGATTAACCTTTGAATGCTTCTACTTCCAACCTCACCATATTCACATGTACCATTCCTTCATTATCTAATGGATATTGTTCAATGTATCTGGTTGCTAATTCATTTATAAAATCTTCTCGAAGATCTTCAGGGATTCTTTGTGTATAAGGAAGCCATACTGTTCGTATCCATGATTTTAATCCTTTAAAACCCTTCTGAACCATAACCTTGGAAATTAGTTCGACCCTCACAGGTTTAAGATTTGCTTCATTAAGCCATTTAATATATTTTTTTGGTCCGTAAAATCCATATGGAAAAGTGAACCCTTGGAAGTAGTTGTTCCATTTCTCTTTCGTAATTATTTCATCTGCAAGGTCTAAAATTTTTTGTGCATTGCCCTTACCTCCCATTTGGATTAATATCCTACCATCAGGCTTAAGACTCTTTTGTATTCGTTTTAAAATATCTTCATGGCCTTTGATCCAGTGAAGAGCTGCATTACTAAAGATAATATCAAATTTAGAGTTGTAATCTATTTCCTGAAAATCTTTCAGTTTGAAGTGTAAATTTGGATGTTTCTTTAAAGGAAAGGTCCTTGTTGCCAATTCAATCATATCAATTGAACTGTCAATTCCCATTATACATCCGTCTTTAAGATGTGTGGCTATTTCCGATGTTACTTTACCATCTCCACATCCTATATCAAGGACTACTTCAGATCCTTGAAGATCCATTTTAGTTATAAGTTCTCTAGCCCATTTCTGTTGTGCACTCGAACTTTTTTGATATTCCTCTGCATCCCATTTAAACATTTAGAAAATACACCTCAAAAAGTTTTATTCCACTATCACAGGATAAGATTTGAATCATTTCAAACTAAATTATATTTTTTTATATATCTACTTTTTCATATTGAGAATTTTAATTAAGATTCTTATAATAATATTTTTGATACTTATTTTTTATTCATTCTGTAGAATTTGTAATTCTATTTTTTAATTTTTCTTTTTTACAAAAATATCATATATTAAAGAGGAAATATCATAAATTGTATTTGTTTTGTATGATTTTGGCAATGATCTTTGATATAATTATTAAAATTTTGATTTATACCTCTATTTCAATCAGTTAGGGTATATGTAGCAGACTATAATCTTGATGTTTAAACAAAGTTAGTTTTGAGAATGATATTTACAATAATCAATGGATTTTTCTAAGATTTTCAAACCAATTGTAATGAGGATTATGATAATTTTTACAGGGGTAATACTTATTTTATAAAGATCCAACAATAAATTCACTTCAATACATGTTCGACTCTAAAATTTAAATTAAATACTTAATTGATTCTTTTATTATATTTGTAGAGTATAATAAGATGTATTGGGTGAAAATACGTATTATTGTAAGATTCAGCCCAAATATTAGTTATTTTTTATTTCGTTATATCAAGCTATGACGAAGTAGAATATAATTCATTAAAAAATACACAAAATCTAATAAAAATTAAAAATTATTAACTGACATTCAATCATAAAATAATAAAAATCAAATCTCCAATAAAAATCAATAATTTTTTTAAAAAAATAAAATACCAAATTAAATTTAATTTTTTTAATGAATTATAAAACATAACTCTCAAAATTTTTAAGATTTCATTTCTTTTATAATTTTTTTTATAAATTATAATTGTAGTTAATAAACTACTTCCCACTATATAAAGAAAAAATTCATTGACGTTTACTGAAGAGATATGTTCCAATAATAACAACAGCTACATCAAAAATACAAATAATTAATATATCGTAGTACAATGGTATGAAACTGTGCCATCCACTTATCATTACTGTTCGCAATGCATCTACACCATAGGTGAGTGGATTTATATAGAATGCCCATTTTATCCATGTTGGCAGATTTGTTAATGGAAATAGTGCACCACTTAAAAAGAACATTGGTAGGTTAACAAATGTTACTATAGTACCAAAGCTTTCCAAACTGTTCATAAGACTTGCAATGATCAGACCAATGCATGTTAAACCAATTGTGATTATTATCATTAATGGTATTGCTAGTCCTACTGCAATGAATGTTAAGGGTACTCCAATAATTGTTCCAAGCACTATCACTATAATTCCCTGGATAATAGCTGCTGTTGCTACTCCAAACATCTTCCCTGCAAAGATTGAAATCCTTCCAATGGGGGCAACTAGAATTTCCTTCATAAACCCGAATTGCCTATCCCATATCACAGATATACCCAGAAATATTGAAGTAAAAAGAAGTGTCTGTGCAATTATACCGGGTAACAAGAATTGAGTGTAATTAAAACCTGCAGTTGAAAGTGTAGTTCCTAATCCTCCCCCAAAAATTACAAGCCATAGCACAGGTGTAATTACAGAACTAATTAAACGTGACCTGTCACGGATAAAACGTTTGAGTTCACGGCGCCATAATGCATTGATACCTCTTAACTCACTTATTTTATCCTCCCCCTCATCCTTGCAGCCATTCCAGTTAATTCTTTGCCCCCTCCACCCTCACGAATTTCCTTACCCGTGAAGAACATGAATGCAGCATCCAGATCAGGCTCTTTTATGGATATATTATAAATATAAATTCCAACAGAAACAGCCAATTCAACTATACGCGCCAAGGCCGTATGAGAATTTTCAACAGTTAAAATAAGTTCTTTTTCAGTTTCCATTATATTTGTAGCGAGTTTGCTTTCTGAAACATTTTCAGATAACAGTTTGTTATCACTGGACTCGATGATTATTGTTTCACCTTCAATTTTACTTTTAAGTTTTTGGGGTGTATCTAGGGCTACAATTTTGCTCCTGTCAATAATTGCTATCCTATCACAGAGTTTATCTGCTTCTTCCATATAATGGGTTGTTAATATGATGGTGATGTTTTCCTGCTTTTTAAGATCCCTTATATAATTCCAGATATGATCTCTACTTTGTGGATCCAGGCCCACTGTTGGTTCATCCAAAAAAAGTACTTTTGGATAATGTATTAGGCTTCTTGCTATTTCCAATCGTCGCCTCATACCGCCAGAATAAGTATTAACCAGATTTGATGCACGATCCTCCAGTTCAACTAACTGCAAAACTTCATCTATTCGCGAGTGCATAACATCCTTGGGCACATTGTATAGATCAGCATGCAATTCCATATTTTCCATACCTGTTAATTTATCATCTATACTTGGATCCTGGAAAACAATTCCAATAGAACGTCTAACATCAGAAGCCCGTTTCACAATATCGTATCCTTCTACTCTGGCAGTACCAGATGTTGGATTTAAAATAGTACAGAGCATAGAGATGAATGTGCTTTTCCCAGCACCATTAGGACCTAATAGTCCAAATATTTCCCCTTGATCCACCTTTAGGTTCACATTATCCACAGCGGTTAATTTACCAAATTTTTTTGTTAAACCATTAGTCTCTATTGCTAACATAAAATCCTCTTATTCTATTTTGTTTAATCTTTCATAAAAAATGATGTATAGAAATAAGTTTTTAAGCCTGTTTATTGGCTAGTTCAGCTATTTTTTCGTTGGGATTAGATTTGAATAATCCACCATGATAGGTAATAATCTGTTCAATATCATAATCTATTAATTTTTTAAGTGAATCAGTTGCTTGTTTCATATCTGGAGTATGCAGAGGGTTAGGTCCCAACAATTCACCGTTATCAATATTTAACTGGTCACCTGCAACCAATATCTTATTCTGATTCAGATACAAACATATATGGCCTGGTGTATGGCCTGGTGTATGGCCTGGTGTATGGATTATTTTAATCCCTCTGCAGTATGGTAGTTCCAGTCCATCCTGGAGAGTTGCATCAACTTTAGCTTTTGGAGGGTTTAAAAATAAATTTTTCATTGCTTTACGTCCCTCTTCAGGTATGGATTTATACTTTTCTTCTAGTTGAGCCCTGCGTTCTGGTGTTATTTTATCTAATTTCTCATCACCTTGAATATAGGACTTGTCATCTTCATGGGATAGAACTAGTATTTTATGGTCAGAATCATTTAAAATTTCTGGCAAACCTCCAATATGGTCAATATCCTGGTGTGTTATGATAATTTTATCAAGTCTATTATAATCTATATCTGCTTTGGTAATTGCATCTTTAATATATTTGAATGCACCAGGAAAACCCGTGTCGACCAGTATCACATTATTATCGTCCCACAGGAGTGTTGGATAAAAAATTCTTTTTTCATTACCCATTCGCATTGATATTTCCAGCATTTCTACACCATCAGCTATTCTCATAAAGTTAAACCCCCAAATTTTTACAATTTTCTTTTCTATTCATCTTTTATTAATAATTGAATAATAAATATCCTGATTTTATAATTCCATTATTATCATAAAAATAAACTTGCTGATACTTGTAATAAAGACCTGATTTAATAAGAATCATCTGAATAACTCGAGATTTCAAAGAAAAATAAATAATGTTTTTAAGTATTAAATGATGTTATTCAATAATTATATCCTTGTTTAAAAATATTTTTCATTGATTATCATGGGTTTAAACAGATCATAGTTATGTGAATTTGTCCTGGAAATCTTCTACATATTCTGTTTGTATTAATGGTTTCACAGCCTCTACCATATTTCCCATTATTAAGAAGAAATCTTTATCCTTTTCTACCATTGCATCCATTATAGATTTTTCCATACCTTTACGTGCAGTTATATCTGTCATTATTGAAATTGCCCCGATATATTCACCAGTGACTTTATGTAAAGGACTTGTTGATACTAGAACCCATAAAGGTGTACCCTCTTTATTTAAAAATTGTATTTCATAAGTTTGACCAATGTGCTTATTATTAACCTTCAAATGTTTTTTAAATACATTCCTACAACTTTTATTGATGAAATTAAATACATTTTGGTTCATTAGGTCATCCATTTTGTAACCTAACATATCTGCCATCTGACTATTTACATAATTTATTTTGTTTTGGGAGTCAATTAAAAAGAGTCCAGACTCTAACTTTTCAACCATTGATCTATACTTCTCTTCACTTTTTCTAAGATCAATTTCAATACGTTTACGTTCGATAGAGTATTTTATTGACCGTGAAAGTAGTTGTTTATCTATTTGTCCCTTAACAAGGTAATCTTGAGCACCCTCTGACACTATGTTTATGGCAAGATCCTCGTCCAATAATCCAGTTAAAATTATTATGGGTACTTCAGGTGCATGAATGTTCATTGTGTTAAAAGTATCAATACCCTGGCTATCTGGAAGGTTTAAATCTAAGAGCATGATATCAAAATCTTCATTTACATGTTCCAATCCATCTTTAATCCGTTTGAAATGATCTAGTACAAAATTATCGGCATAAACTTCTTTAAGCATTTCATTGATTATCAATGCATCTCCAGGATTATCCTCTATTAATAAAATATGTATCTTCTTGTCAGTCATGGTTTTCACCTAGTTGGAAGTTTTACAATGCTTAACCAGAAATTTTCTATGGACTTCACAACGTTGATGAATTGATCAAGGTCCACTGGTTTGGTGATGTAACAATT